>CANREE010000108.1 GCA_947629545.1 uncultured Lachnospiraceae bacterium
TCATGAAGTCTGAGATCAATGACATGAAAGCCGATTTCGCTGTCATGAAGTCTGAGATCAATGACATGAAAGCCGATATCGCTGACTTGAAGTCTGAGATCAATGGTCTGAAAGTCGAGATAGCTGTCATGAAGTCTGAGATCGATGGCATAAAAGTCGAGATAACTGACATGAAGTCTGAGATCAATGATATGAAAGCCAACATCGCTGACATGAAGTCCGATATTCAAAAGATTAAAATTCAGTTAGAGTATGATATCGTACCGCGTCTGAATACAATCGAAGAATGCTATACCGATACATACGAGCGTTATGTGGTTGAAACAGATAATATTCAGCAACTGAAAACGGATGTACATCTGTTAAGTATTGCCGTATCCGGATTATATCAGACAGCCTAACCGATTATAAAACACAACCGCAAAGCGCGTGCGTCTATGTCTCCCCATAGTCCACGCGCTTACCTGTACCGTTTTATATGAGTATTAAAAACAGCAAAATATATTTCAAATAAGATTTACAAGGAGGGATGTTCACATGAAATATGCGATCGACGAAAAAGGCTACGTCTCCATCGGCGGCTTCGGCCAGAATCTGCGGATCCGCAGCACCGACCCTGCGCTCCCCGTGATCCTCTTCATCCACGGCGGCCCAGGCGTCTGTGACCGCCACTGGGTGCTGAAGGATCAGTCTGACCTGGCGCAGCACATGACCATGGTCTGCTGGGATCAGCGCGGCGCGGGTTTAAGCTATTTTCGCAAGCAGCCGGAGGAAGACATGACCCTGAACCGGATGATCGAGGACGCCCACGAGGTCATCTGCTATCTGAAGCGGCGCTTCCACAAGAAGAAAATCTATATCGTCGGCCACTCCTGGGGCTCCCTTCTGGGATCGCTAACCGCGAAGCGCTATCCGCAGGACGTGGCGGCCTACATCGGCATGGGCCAGTTTGTAGACGGCGATGAGAACGAGACGCTCTCCTATCAGTTTGTCCTGGACGAAGCCACCAGGCGTAACGACACGAAGGCCCTCAAAGAGCTGGAGCGGATCGGCTGGCCGAAGAAAGGCCGCTACGCCAGCATGGACGACATGATGGTTCAGCGCAACCTGATGAGCAAGTACGGCGGCGAGGAGCACGGCAAAAGCGACGGCATCATTGAATCGGTCGTGATCCCGATCCTCAAGTCGCCGGAGTACAGCCTTCTCGATCTTTGGCGCTACTACAAGGGCGCGTTCTTCAGCCTGCGGACATTGTGGGATGAGATCGTGGCCTGCAACTTAAATGAACTGATTCCGGACATCGACGTCCCTGTCTATCTGACCGAAGGCCGCCACGACCAGAATTGTCCGCCCTCTATTGCTGAGAAATGGTTCGCCGCCCTTAAGGCGCCCCGCAAGGAGTGGATCTGGTTCGAAGATTCCGGCCACTCTCCGATCAAGGAAACGCCTGAGGAATGGAGAAAGACGGTCGAACAGATCGTAGCGCAGGAAGAAGCGATCTGCCCGACAGCGAGATAAACCGTCCTGCGGCCCTTTGTTCAACCAATACAAGCAGGGCATCACTGGCGCCCTGCTCGCATGGAAATACAAGCGAGGCGTCACTGGCGCCCTGCTCGCATGGAGATGCAGTTCCGTGCCGTCGTCGTATCGTACGAAAGGCAGTTTCATCCATACCGAAATACAAAACAAGATTCCCGGACCGCATACCGGGAATCGCAGAAAGGACGCAACAATGAAAAAGAACAGTTCAAAGAAACACGGACACAACACCATCCCGCGCAAAACCGCCTACTTAAACGGCATCCTGCTGTCCGGCCACGAAGACATGGCGCCGGTCACCGGCATGACCCTGATCACTGACGGCGAGAAGATCGCCGCCATCCAGCCGGCGGATCAGCCGCTTCCGGCCCACTGCCGCGAAGTCGATCTGGACGGCAAGTACCTGATGCCCGGCCTGATCAACATGCACGTCCATATCCCGGCCGGCGGAAAGCCGACGAAGAAGCCCATGGACGCGCGCAAGACCGTAAAGCTTGTAACGGCCAACCGCCTGACCCGCAAGATTCTGGAAAAGATGTACCGTGATTACGCGAAGACCGAACTCCTGAGCGGCGTGACTACGATCCGCACCGTAGGCGGCGTGGAAGCCTACGACACCTGGCTGCGGGATGAGATCGCCGCGAACCGCGGCATAGGCCCCACGATCCTGGCCGGCAACATGGCGGTCTCCGTTCCCGGCGGCCATATGGCCGGTTCGCTTGCCTACGAGGCTACCTCCGCTGAGGAAGCCGCCGCATACGTCAGGAAGATTGCCGAAGATAAGCCTGATCTGATCAAGCTGATGATTACTGGAGGCGTTCTGGACGCTACGGAGATGGGCGAACCCGGTGTGCTTCGCATGCCGGCGGAATATGTAAAGGCCGCCTGTGACGAGGCCCACCGCCTCGGTCTTCCGGTAGCCGCCCATGTGGAAAGCCCCGAAGGTGTCCGCGTGGCGCTCGCCAATGGCGTCGATACCATCGAGCACGGCGCGCAGCCAGACGAGGAAATCCTGAGGCTCTTCAAGGAGCGGAACGCGGCCATCGTCACCACACTTTCTCCGGCGCTGCCCTACGCCCTGTTCGACCGCTCGGTCAGTCACTGCACGGAAATGGCCCAGTACAACGGCAAGATCGTCTTCGACGGTATCGTCGCCTGCTGCAAGGCCTGTCTGGAAAATGATATCCCCGTGGGTCTGGGCACCGACACCGGCTGTCCGTTCATCACCCACTACGATATGTGGCGGGAGCTGGTCTATTTCAGCCGCTACTGCGGCGTGTCGCCCGCCTTCGCGCTTTACAGCGCGACCCTTGGCAACGCCCGCATCGCCCATATCGACGATCATGTCGGCTCTCTGGACGAAGGCAAGACCGCGGATCTCGTGATCACAGAGAAAAATCCGCTTGAGGATCTGACGGCGCTTCGCAATATCTCTGCCGTTGTCACCCGCGGCCGGCTGATCGAAGATCCGAAGGTGAAGAAGATGGAACAGGTGGAGCAGGAACTGGATAAGTTTCTGTAATGGAAATACAAAAACGCGTCACTGACGCGAAAAAACAGCGCAGACTTTACGGGGAAAATCCGAGGTCTGCGCTGTTGTATAACAGAATCATTCTTTAATCAAATTTTGCATATTCCGCAAGTGCATAAGCCCTTTCCCGGGTCAGCTCAGCCGCTTTGCTGTTCATCACCATGCTCTGCAGGGAACCTCCCTTGTATTCATCTCCCGCTGCCTTGACAGCCGCTTCCTTCCCCGTGATCCAGGTTCGTTCCTCCACCGTCAGCTGATCCATCAGTTCCGGATTCAGATTCGTCTTCATGATTCCCCAGATCACATTCAGCGTATCATCCCAGACCTGATAGAGCTGCCCGGATATCTCGTTCATATCCGCCTGCGTCGCCGCCTTCTGAAGTTCGGCATTCAACTCGGCCGCCTGTTCCTCCGTCGCAGCAATTTCGGCAGCGATGCGGTCATACACCGACGCGTATTCCGCATAGAGATTGCTGGAAAATCCTTCACCCTGAGCCTCATTATATAAGCCGTAGAATCCAAGGGTATCGCCCTGCACGTCCCAGTGTACCCAATTCACGTAATCTTCCGGCAGATCGGCGACCCGTGATTCCGGCAGATACAGATACAAATCCTTTGCGCCGTCCAGGCCATAGGCTTCCGTATATATGTAGTGGATCTGTTCCTCGGTATTAATCTCCTCTCCGATTCCGTAAGGATAATTGATCGATTCAATCCGGAATACATACGTGGTCTCATTCACTTTCTCCGGTGCCGTAAACTTTCCGGAAAAGTCGCAATAATACAACGTTCCGTTGGAATACCCTTCACCCGTATCTCCCATGTCCGCGTCCTGATAATGACCGTCGAATGTCCCGTCTGCATGGATATCCAGCGCCGTGTACCAGGCTCCCGCGCCGCTGCTGAAATAGAACTCCCAGCCCGCCACGTCCGCAAAAGGCAAGGAAGCTGCATCTGCAGCAGCCCCTTGAGCTTCCGTACCGTCAGCGGCAGTTTTTCCGAGCGCGGATTGTCCCGCCGAATCTTCTGAAGACGCATCCGCTGATGCTGGTTGCGCATCAGACTGTCCGCTTTCCTTCGGGGCAAAAGTGTCAGATGTCATAGTGTCAGAAGAAGTCATCGAATTCTCTTCTTTTGAGGCCTTCTCCGCCGCGGACGTACTTTCTGCCGCCCCGGCCTGCGCCTGGGACTCCGCTTCTGTCCGTCCGGCGGTCGTTTCTATCCGCTCATAAGTATTGCCGCACCCTGCAAGGCTTCCCAACAGCAACGCACCTGCAGCAAGCCACACAATTTTTTTCATAATCCTCTCCATTCCGCCTGAATACCTCATATTTCTCACAGACCCTCTTCGCTCTGCAGAAAACAGCGCGCATTCCGTCCGTATTTTCCGACAGCGTCAGGCACCCCGCAACTCTTACCGAAAATATCATAGCATATTGCGGGCAGTAATTTTTTTCTTTTTCCTTAAGTTTTTGGGAAACCTTCCATACAAAAACGCGCCTGTCCTGAACCGTAATCCGGGTTCCGACAGGCGCGGAAATATGTCATCCGCGCTATATGATTTGGGGAGGGAAATCCTGCTTCGTGCGGAGAACATTTCCAGCGGCTTACGTCGCCGCGAACTGGCTGTTGTACAGCTGGGCGTAGAACCCGCCTTTCGCCAGCAGTTCCTTATGCTTCCCCTGCTCGACAATATGGCCGTCGCGCATAACCAGAATCACGTCCGCCTCCCGGATCGTGGACAGACGATGGGCGACGATGAAACTGGTGCGCCCCTCCATCATCTTGTCGAATGCCTTCTGGATCCGGATTTCGGTTCGCGTATCGATGGAGGACGTGGCCTCATCCAGAATCAGCATCGGCGGCAGGCACAGCATCACGCGGGCGATGCACAGAAGCTGCTTCTGTCCCTGAGACAGATTACCGCCGTCCTCGGAGATCACCGTGTCGTAGCCCTGGGGCATACGCCGGATAAAGGAATGGGCGTGGGCTTCTTTTGCCGCGCGGATCACCTCTTCTTCCGTGGCGTCCGGCTTGCCGTAAGCAATATTTTCCCGGATCGTGCCGGACTTGAGCCAGGTCTCCTGCAGAACCATGCCGTAATTGGCCCGAAGGCTCCTTCTGGTCATCCTGCGGATATCGTGCCCATCCACCCGCACCGCGCCGGAATCTACATCATAAAAACGCATCAGCAGGTTGATGACCGTGCTCTTGCCGCAGCCCGTTGGACCGACGATGGCGATCCGCTGGCCAGGCTTCACATCCAGATTGAAATTCTCGATCAGCTTCACATCGCTCCGATAGGAGAAATATACATGGTCCATCGCCACGCTTCCATCCGCCTTCTGAAGCTCCGCCGCGTCCGCGGGTTCCGGCGCAAGCGGCTCCTCATCGATCAGCTCGAAGACCCGCGCGGCGGACGCAAGCGCGTTCTGCAGCTCCGTCACCACGCCGGAGATCTCATTGAACGGTTTCGTGTACTGATTGGCGTAGCTTAGGAAAATGGACAGCTGCCCCACGGACAAAAGGCCACGAACCGCCGCCAGCGCGCCCGTGACGCCGACGCTGGCGTAGACCATGCTGTTGACGAACCGGGTGCATGGATTGGTGATCGAAGAGAAAAATGTGGCGCGCAGGCTATAGCCCCGGAGCCGCTCATTGATCTCCTCGAACTGCTGCTGGGCCTCGTCCTCATGGCCGAAGGCCTGGACGATCTTCTGATTGCCCAGCATCTCGTCAACCAGAGACGTCAGTTCTCCTCTTGTCTCCGACTGTTTCCGGAACATGAAATAGGTCCTCTTCGCGATTTCACTGGCCACCACAAGAGAAACCGGCGTTACGAAGACCACAACAACCGCAATGCGGTAATTGATGACGAACATAAAACCCAGCGTTCCCAGGATCGTGATCACGCCGGTAAACAGCTGTGTAAAGCCCATCAGAAGTCCCTCGGAGAACTGGTCGATGTCCGCGATGATACGGCTGATCACATCCCCCGACGGATGGGAATCAATATAGCGCAGAGGCAGCACCTCCAGATGGTCAAATGCCTTCGTTCGGATATCCTTGACTACCTGGTAGGTGATCCGGTTATTGATATGGTTCATCAGCCACTGGGCAGCGCCTGTGATGGCAACGACCACCGCCATCCGGTACAGGATGATCCTGATTCCTGCGAAGTCCACATTGCCCGGCGCGATGATCAGATCCACGGCATTGCCCACCAGGATCGGCGCGTAGAGCGTGGCGGCCACCGTGACGCCGGCCAGCAGGAGAGACACCAGAACCCACCATTTATAATTGCCGATATAGGCAAGGACGCGCTTGATCGTGGAACGGTGCTGAAGGAGCTGGACGGACGCCTTACCTTTGGCCGGCGTTTGTGCCTTTTCCGCGCCTGTCTTGCTCATGGCCGGCTTCTGCGCTTTGGTTGCGCCGTTTTCTTTCTTAGACGGCTTCTTCGTCCTGACCGCATCTGCCTCATTCGCATCTGCCTTCTGTGATTGATCATTCCGTACGTTCGTCTTCTGCATCTCAGCCACGCGCCCTCACCTCCTTCTCCGACAGCTGGGACAGACAGATCTCCCGGTAGACCTCGCAGGTATCAAA
>CANREE010000109.1 GCA_947629545.1 uncultured Lachnospiraceae bacterium
CCCAAAAAGGGAGTATCTTATTGAAGTGAAGAACGACGGCGTTCTCCCTGTGATGGGGAGGACGCCTTCTTTTGTCCCACGGGGCCGCGGAGACGCCGCGTCATACTTGCGGAAATACCGAGGCATACTTGCGGAGAGCCGCATTGTGTTTGCGGAGATGCCGCATCAAGGTTGCGGAGACGCCGTGCCGCGCGGGACAGAAGGGATTCAAAATTATCGCTTCGTGAAGCCGGAACGCGCTTATCAATGCGGCTGCCGGGCGGAGCGGAAAAGGAGAGGATGGAAAATCTATGAGCGAATTGGTAAATGTTGCAGAGATCTTCGGCAAGAACGTGTTCAATGAGACTGTCATGAAGGAACGTCTTCCCAAGAGCGTCTTCAAGAAGCTGAAGAGGACGATCGAGGACGGCACGGAACTGGATCCGTCCATCGCGGACGTGGTGGCCCACGCTATGAAGGACTGGGCGATCGAGCGGGGCGCGACCCATTACACCCACTGGTTCCAGCCGCTGACCGGAACCACGGCGGAGAAGCACGACTCCTTTATTTCTGCTCCCGATGCGGAGGGCAAGGTGATCATGGAGTTTTCCGGCAAGGAGCTCATTAAGGGCGAGCCGGACGCGTCTTCCTTCCCGTCAGGCGGCCTGCGCGCCACCTTTGAGGCCAGAGGCTACACGGCCTGGGACTGCACCTCGCCGGCGTTTCTGCGTGAGGACGCTGCCGGCGTGACGCTGTGCATCCCCACCGCCTTCTGTTCCTACAAGGGCGAGGCCCTGGATCAGAAGACGCCGCTGCTGCGTTCGATGCAGGCCATCGACACCCAGGCGTTGCGTATCCTTAAGCTGTTCGGCAACACCACCTCCAAGCGCGTGGTTCCGTCGGTCGGCCCGGAGCAGGAGTATTTCATCGTGGACCGCGCCAAATATCTGCAGAGAAAAGACCTGATCTACGCCGGCCGGACCCTGTTCGGCGCCATGCCGCCCAAGGGCCAGGAGCTGGAGGATCATTACTTCGGAGCGATCCGTGAGCGGATCGGTTCCTATATGAACGAAGTCAATCAGGAGCTGTGGAAACTGGGCGTCACCGCCAAGACCCAGCACAATGAGGTGGCTCCGGCGCAGCATGAGCTGGCCCCGATCTACGATCAGGCCAACCTGGCTGTGGACCACAACCAGATCGTTATGGAGACGCTTAAGAAGGTGGCCGGCCGCCACGGCCTGACCTGCCTGCTTCATGAGAAGCCCTTCGCCGGCGTCAACGGTTCCGGCAAGCACAACAACTGGTCCCTGACCACCAACGACGGCATCAACATGCTGAACCCCGGCGACACGCCCCATGAGAACATCCAGTTCCTGCTGGTGCTGGGCTGCATCATGAAGGCCATTGACACCCATGCGGATCTGCTGCGCGAGGCGGCCTCCGATGTAGGCAACGATCACCGTCTGGGCGCCAACGAGGCACCGCCCGCGATCATTTCCATCTTTGTAGGCGAGCAGCTGGAGGACGTGATCAACCAGTTGTGCAGCAACGGCGCAGCCACTCATTCCAAGAGCGGCGGCAAGCTGTCCACCGGCGTCGCCACGCTGCCGGATCTGGATAAGGACGCCACCGACCGCAACCGCACGTCGCCGTTCGCGTTCACCGGCAATAAATTCGAGTTCCGTATGGTAGGTTCCTCCGATTCCATCGCTCCCGCCAACGTGGTGCTGAACACCATCGTGGCCGAAGCGTTCAAGGAAGCGGCTGACGAACTGGAGAAGGCGGAAGATTTCGATATGGCCGTTCATGATATGATCAAGAAGCTGCTGTCCGATCATCAGCGGATTATTTTCAACGGAAACGGCTACTCCGACGAGTGGATCGCGGAGGCCGAAAAGCGCGGCCTGCCCAACATCCGTTCCATGGTGGACGCGATCCCCAGCCTGATCACTGACAAGGCCGTGAAGCTGTACGAGACCTTCGGCGTGTTTACGAGGGCGGAGCTGGAGTCCCGCGTGGAGGTGGAGTACGAGGCCTACGCCAAGGCCATCAACATCGAGGCCCGCACCATGATCGACATGGCCGGCAAGCAGATTATCCCGGCGGTGATCCGGTATACGGCTGCGCTTGCGGATTCCATCAATAAAGTAAAATCGGCCTGCCCGGATGCGGATGTGAGCGTCCAGACCGAGCTTCTGACCGAGACCTCCGATCTGCTGAGCGAGATGAAGGTGGCGCTGTCCGATCTGCAGGCGATCACTGAGGAGAGCCTGGCGATTTCCGATGCCTGCGCCTGCGCCCACGCTTATCACGAGAAGGTGGTTCCGGCGATGGCGGCGCTTCGCGCGCCGGCGGATAAGCTGGAGATGATCGTGGATAAGGAACTGTGGCCGTTCCCGAGCTACGGCGATCTGATCTTCGAGGTGTAATGATGTCATAACTCTTCAGGGAACAGCGTTTCGGGGGGAAATGCTGTCCCCTGAGGCACACCAAAGCCGCTGTTCATTCAGTGGGGAGTGTTATATAGAAGCCGCAGGCAGGAGCAGGAGCTTTTGCCTGCGGCTTTCTGTAATTATAACAGACATTCCTGAAGCTTAGCGCAAATGTTCCTGTGAAAATAGAATTCGTGAAAACAGAATTTGAACTTACAGTTGAAATTTAGGGCGCTATGCCGCATAATGGAAACGGCAGCGTTTGCCGAGAGGTATGTGCGGGAAATCAGGCGGCGGCCGCGGATGCTGCATGACCAGCGCAGAATCCGTCATTCAGGGAGAAGGAGAACGGGCCTATGGAGAGGGGAACAGACAGGAAGAGATCAGGCAGAAAGCATAGAAGACGATTCATATGGATAATCGTGGTTCTCCTGATCATTGCGATTGCGGCAGTAACGCTGTTTTATTTTCGGAAAGATGAATTAGGTCATAAAGAAAGCAAGCCGCAGATCATCACAGAGTCTCAGCTGAAGGAGATCATCAATGTCAGCGAGCTGTCTACATTCACGGCGGTCTATAATGGCATCGCCCAGGTGATGAATGAGGAGAAGACGGAGAAGACGGATTATTATGTATCTTATGAGGCGCGGGTCGATGTTGGCGTCGATTTCGGCAAGATCGGGATCGATAAGGATGACAGAAAGATGGTCATCTGTCTGACGATCCCGGAGGTGGAGATTACGGACGTCGTGGTGGATATTGCGTCTCTGGATTATATTTTCTTAAATGATAAGGCGAACGCCGTGTCCGTGTCTCAGGAGGCGTACAAGGCCTGTGAGGAGGACGTGAAGAATGAGAGCGCCGGTCAGGAGGAAATCTTTGAACTGGCCAGACAGAACGCGGAAAATATCGTTGCAGCGCTGGTGCGCCCGGTGGTCGAGCCGCAGGGCTATACTGTAGAGATCAGGTAGAGGAGGCGTGGAAATGAGACGGATGACGGCTTTATTACTGGCATTTTCCATGATGATCCTCTGTGCGGCCTGCGGGAAGGCGGAAGAAGCGGGGCCGGAGATTTCCATCGAGCCGCAGGAAGCCCAGATGAAGGCCATCTGCGAACTGGCCGTGATGGACTGCTATTACCATAATGTGGCGAAATATAAGGAAGAGGATGCGGCGGGTTTCTGGTTTTTTAAGAAGGACAAGCATTTCTGGATCGAGTACAGCGGCGTTGTGCGGTTCGGCATCGATGTGTCAGCGCTGAAGATCGAGTCGAACGGCGATGAGATCACGATCACGCTGCCGGAGGCAAAGGTGCTCAGCTGCAAGGTGGATTCCTCTTCCCTGACGGAGGATTCGTATATCGTAGATAAGAAATCTGCAGATATCACGGCGGAGGATGAGAACGCCGCGTTCGCTGCCGCCCAGAAGAAGCTGGAGGAAGCCGCCGCAGGTGACAGGGCGCTTCTGTCTAAGGCTCAGCAGCGGGCCCGGACGCTTCTGGAGGACTATATAAATAATATTGGCGATGTGGTTGGTAAGGAATATAAGATCAACTGGATTTATACGGCCGGTGAAGGCCTGCCGGCGGGAGGCGTCAGCGGCGGAACGCGGGCGATGACGGATGAAGCAGGCACAGAAGGGAATCGGACAAATGGGAACTAAGACGATGAAGATAACGATAGACCACCTTTCCGCCGGGGCGGCCCGCGCGGAAGGTATCACGGTGATTATAGACGTATTTCGGGCTTACAGCATGGAAAGTTACGCGTTCTATAACGGGGTGGAGAGGATCTATCCTGTGGCGGATATGGAACTTGCATATGCGATGAAGCGGCGGGAACCGTCGCTGTTGCTCGCCGGAGAGCGGCACGGGAAGATGGCCGAGGGCTTTGATTTCGGAAATTCGCCTTCAGCCATAGAGTATCACGACCTCCACGGCAAACGAATGATTCACACCACGAGCGCGGGCACCCAGGGGATCCGCGCGGCGGTGAACGCACAGGTCATATTGCTGGGCGCACTGGTGAACGCCCGCGCCACAGCGGCGTATATCGAGAGCCTTGGCATTGACAGAGTATCGCTTGTCTGCATGGGCAATGAAAATGTTCGTCCGGCAGAGGAAGACATTGTTTGTGCTGCGTACATTCAGGCGCTGTTGAATGATGAACCGTTCGATAAGGCGGCTGCCGTCGCGAAACTGCGGCATTCCGCCGGTCTGCGTTTTTTTCATCCTGAGGATCAGTCTTTTGCGCCGGAGCGAGATTTTTATCTTTGTACCCTCTTTGACCGGTTCCCGTTCGCACTTCGGGTGGAACGAGATGAAGATGGAAGGGACTATACGCGGCGGATAGACGAGGGAGACGGATTCGCCATATCGTGTCCGACGAGGCAGTCTTAGGGGCTTTTATTCAGTCATTCGGATAATGCAGTCGTTCCTCTGTGAGGTCGTCCATGACTTCACGGAGGAATTTTTTTGCGCAGTACTGCGCCATCGGCAGGTTCATATCCAGGTAGTTGCCGCAGTCGCGGGCGGCCGCGCCGGGGACCGGGCCTTCATAGCCGCTGATGAAAAGGAACATTTCCCCGATGAGCGTTGCGATATCCTTTGATTCATAGTCGCCGGCCAGCAGCAGATAGAAGCCGGTGCGGCAGCCCATGGGGCCGAAATAGAGGACTTTGTCTTTCCAGTCCGGCTCGTTGCGCAGGAAGGTGGCGCCCAGATGCTCGATGGTGTGGACCTCTGCGGTGTTCATGACCGGTTCGTAGTTGGGGCGCGTCATGCGGATGTCGAAGGTGGTGACGGTGGCGTCTCCGGCCTTGTCCTTACGGGATACATAGATGCCGGGGAGCAGCTTTAAGTGGTTGATGGTGAAGCTGGTGATCTTTTCCATGAGAAGCCTCCTTTTGTGAAAAGGTGAGATGTTGTTTAAGGGTGCGCGGCAGTAAGTATGGCAGCAGATGTCTCCACGATACACGCTCTGGCGTCGCCGGTCAGCCGGTCGCGGTGTTCATAATCGAACAGAACCGTTTTGCCCAGGTGCGGGAATGTCTCCAAGTGGGTCATCCGGCGCAGCTGGTTTTTATCATAACCTGCATGATCGGGCAGAAAATGATGCTGCGCGGCTTCATTTTCGTAGAACAGGCGAACAGTCTCCTTATCCGGCAGATGTTCGCCTGCGAAGGAGGGACGGCTCTTCGCGTTCTCGCGGAGATAGTAGTCGTAAGTCAGAAACTCGCGGAAGACGGCTGTTCGTTCGCTTGACAGAATGCTGTCCGTCCGTTCGTCCTGAGGAAAATCTGCCTGCCTGCTTTGCTGCAGCTTGTCTGCTTGTCCTGCATTCTGTTGAGCATTATCGGTCTGTTTGCTCTGCCTGAAATCGCCAGCCTGTTTAAATAGCCGTACTTTGCGTGTCGAAAAGATTTCCCTGATAAATCCCAGCAGCAATTCATACCGTGCCGCACGCGCCTGGCTGGCACCGGCGGGGACGTGCCATCGATAATAGTCCGCCAGTGCGCGGTACATTTCGAAGGCAGAAGGAAATTCGCGTTCCAGCTCCTCGATTGTATGGGAGAACTGACCGCTGTTGTAGTATATTTCCACCATTTCCTCGACGCCCTTTAAGAGGATAACGTCGTCGAAGGAGAGCCATCTGGTGGACAGAACCTCGTAGGGAGGTTCGCTTCCGCAGACCAACCCGTAAGTGTCGCGCCGTTCGTCCATATAGGAACCTTTCAGAACCTTCAGAAATCCCAGCTGCAGCTGTTGGGGATGCAGCGCGTACACCTCGTCGAAGGAGCGCTGGAAGCTTTCCAGATCCTCGTAAGGAAGCCCGGCGATCAGATCCAGATGCTGATGGATATTGCCGGCTGCAGCGACGGCGCGTACATTGGCGGACAGCCGGGCGAGATCCATGGTCCGCCGGATTTCGCGGATTGTGACCGGATTCGTGGACTGGACGCCGATCTCCAGCTGGATCAGGCCGGGCCGCATGGAACCGATCAGCGCGATTTCCTCCGGCGTCAGCAGATCAGCGGCGATCTCAAAATGGAAATTCGTGACGCCGTTGTCATTGTCGGTCAGAAACTGCCAGATCTCCATGGCGCGGCGGCGGTCGCAGTTGAAGGT
>CANREE010000110.1 GCA_947629545.1 uncultured Lachnospiraceae bacterium
ATGTCGTTTCGCTTTGGCATAGCTTGGTCCTCCTTATTATCTGTCGCCGGTTTGCCGCCGGCGGTCTGCGCGCTCCCCCGCGGGGCGCGTTCTGATTTTCTGATACTATTATAATGAAAAATGTGATTCGCGCAAGTGGTTTTTATTATTTCTGACTTGTCATATCGTCATGGAATGTGATATAGTAGATTTGTTCAGCAATTCAGTCAGTTTGATTTTCAGCAATTCAGAAATTTCGTTCGGAATCTCCCGACGGCATCCATGGACGTGCTTTGGGTGGAACGTACATTGACAGTATAATATGCTTCACCGGGGAGCCGAAGGGGCGATTACGTCAGCCGCCGGACTTTGCGAAAGGGGGCTGGTGCTATGGTTACATATGCGGATTTGTTTGCATTTGTGATTATGCTTTGCGCTGTTATAACGCTTGTTATATATGCAATACGCAAAAAGTAGCGCCCTTGCTCTGGTAAAGTAGACGCTACTTTTGTAACACTCATTTTGCCGGCGGCTGGCCACACCCAGCTTTCGGCTCTCCTGTCAGGCATATTATATCCTCTTCCTGAGGCAATGTCAATACGCGGCGGCATTTTGAGATTGTTTTTACATATAGAAACTGAGGGAAAGAAGAGGCTTTGTGAGAAAAACAGAAAATGATTTCGGATTATAACCAAGTATTGACAGAAACGCTTGGGGGGGTAGAATGGTCGTAACAAGAGCCGAAAGGAGAAAATGCGACATGAAATGTAAGAAAATAATGGCGGCGGCGCTGGCAGCGGCGCTTTCAATCGGAAGCACGATGAGTTCGATGGCCGCCGTATGGGAGAAAGTAGGAAGCAGCGACTGGAAATATGTGAAGGATGACGGTCAGTATGCTACGTCCATGTGGGTGTACCATACGGACGGGCATTGGTATTATCTGAATCCCAATACCTTAATGGCTAAGGGCTGGGTATTGGATCCTGCCGATAACCACTGGTATTTTACGGACAGCACCGGCGCCCTGGTCAGCGGACTGATCGAGGTCAACGATCATGTGTATTATATGAACGAATCGCATGACGGTTCGTTTGGCGCTCTGTTTGTAGGAGTGAAGACGGTTAACGGAGTTGCGTATAACTTTACAGATAACGGCACGACCAATGGTAAGCCGTATACTTCCAGAAGGTATCGAAGCGACGGTACGGCGATTGTAATGACTGCCACGTCCGAAAGCTATGGCGGCGGTTACAGTGGCGGAAGCTACACGCCATCCGATCCTACGGCAGAAAAGATGAATGCTGTGGAGAAAGGTATGGATACTGTCGCGAATAATAATACGGCAGTTGTCGACATCGACGTATCGACTCTGGATGCAGGACATAACAGCTCGGTTGTTGTCGAACTGGCGCAAGGAGCCGTTGACAGCAAACTGGAACAGGTGCAGGACGCTGCCAAAGCTGCGGCGAATGTAGTGCTGAATCAGGCCGATTCCGGATCACAGGTGGTTATTTCCGTCCCGGGGCTGATTGAGGGAAAGACGTTGACTGTGGCGGAAGCAAAAGATAGGCTTGGAAGCTATATTACAACGTGGGTGACGAAAAACAATTATGATTCGTATAAAGGGGCTACGGTTACGGTTGTCATGAACGGTCAGACGGTGGCTTATACGATTACGCTGGAAGAGATTGCATCGAAGTAAAACGCGCTACTTTTTATAGATAATCAGCGGTTGGATCGCCGGAAGCGGAGCCGGACAGGCCTGCTTCCGGCATATGCGAGGGACAGGAGAGGCAGATGAAGAGACGGATCGCGTTCCTTGCTGCTGTTTTCGGGCTGTTAATGACGACGGCTGCATATGCCGGGGATATTAACGGGAATGAGCAGCGTATTGTATCAGTAATTTATGGGCAGTTTGAACAGAACGGGATTCTATATGAAGTACGACAGGAATATATCGATGCGGCGCTTGGTTATCTGACCAGAGATGACATGGATCTGACCGGGGAACAGGCAGATTTTGTAATTGCTGAGATTTATTCCAATGTCCAGACCGGTGTTGAGAGCGGATATCTGCGGGAGGTTGGCAGAGTTCAGATGGCAGCATCCCTGCAGGAAGTTCCGAATCAGGAGCAGACGCCCGCGGAGATATCCGGGGAGGAGAAAGCGACAGAGGAAGCGGATATGGGGACGGAGACGGGGCTCTCGGAACCGTCAGCGGATCTCCCTTCGGATACGTCTCCGTCAGCAGAGACAGCGGCTTCACAGTCTGAGCAAACGGGCCCTTCGCCGATTGCCATAAGCGCCCTGAAGGCGGCGCAGACGATTCCTCAGACCTATGATCAGATTCGCCGGGATACCGATCAGAGAATGGAAGGCCTGCATATTCCTTCGGATATGTACTTGGCAGTCATCGTCCTTTGCAGCGGGGCGACGATCATATGTCTGCTGATTGCGTTATGGCTTAAGTTCCTGAGCGCCCATCATCGTCACAGACTGCGCGTAGCCGTGAGGACTGTGTCAGGAATCGCCGGCGCTGCGGAAATCTATCTGCTGCTTCTGATGATGGCCTTGTGGATCGGGGCGTTTCAGGACAGCAGCGTACTGAACCGAATCAGCGATACGGAGTATTACAGGGCGATTTATGACGAGCTGCGGAGCGATACCGGTATGTCTTTGTCGCTGATGAACATACCTGAGTCGGTGATGGACGATTCCATTACTTATGAACGGGTGGTCATGGCCGCCAGACAGCAGTTGGAAAATGACCTTCGCAATGGAGATTATAAAGCCGATACCTCTATTCTGACTGACCGGCTGCGTGAGGATATCAGCGCATATCTGGAAACGCGTTCTGCTGCGGTGACTGATCAGGTCAGGACCGGGATTCAGATCCTTACGGACAGGCTCGGCGAGAAGTATGAGAATCTGTTGCGATGGCCCTTCAGTTCCTGGTGGCATGATCTGTCGGTTCAATTCGGGCTGATGGCTGAAAAGAGTGTTCCGATTCTCTGCGCTTTGATTCTCCTGTGTATTCTGACCCAGTATATCCTCGGACATCATTTGGGACACAGTATCAGTAACATCAGCAGGATTTTGTTTGCCGGCGCAGGAATTGTGCTGCTCACCGGCATTGGGTTTCGGTTCAAAGGTCTGTCCGGATGGGAGACGGTTACGCCGCTGTATATGGGCCAGTTTTTCGGAATGTACCGCGCGGCTGTCGCCAGGGCGTTCATGGGCGTAGGAGGCTGCGGAATCTTATTGGCCGCGGCGCTCCGGCTAGGCGCTGACACGTTAAAGAAAACAAAGAAACGATAAGGGATCGAATTGTCAGGGAGGACAGAAGCGTCATGGACGGCTTCTATGATGTGCACTGCCATCTGATACCGGAAGTGGACGATGGTTCAGAGAGTGTTGCGGAGAGTCTGGCTGCGCTTCGGCAGGAATACGAGGAAGGGATTCGGTATGTGATCTGTACACCGCATATCGCTCCCGGAGAGATTGCTGCGGCAGACTGCCAGAGCAGACAGTTTGCGTTGCTTCAGAAGGCGGTTTCCAAGAGCGACCTGGCCGGCGGGATCGAACTGAACATCGGCAACGAGATCTACGGCGCGGCCCCCTGCGTGCAGTCGCTTCAGGACGGTCTGATCCATACGCTTGCTGCGGGACATTATGTGTTGATAGAATTTGCCCCGGTGGAAACCTTCCGTCATATCGAGAAGACGTTTCGTAGTCTTTTAAATAGCGGCTATCTTCCGATTGCGGCGCATATCGAGAGGTACGAATGCCTCCGGGCCAAAGACGCCCTCGCGGAGCTGGAGGAATTGGGAGTTTATTTTCAGGTGAACACAGGGACGGTGACGGGAAGCCCTTTCCTGCGGGAAACAAGATGGGTCAGGAAACTTCTGAGAGAGGAACGGATCCATTTTCTGGGGACAGACTCCCATGGAATGCATTATCGCCCGCCCAGGATGAAGGAAGCCGCAGCGTGGGTTGAGAAGCACTGCAACGCCGAATACGCAGAGAAGCTTTTACATAAGAATCCGGAATGCATACTCCGGGATGAGCTCATTTGAGAAACTCCATACAGGACCAATACAGACAGGTGGATGATAAATGGGTACAAATCAGGACGAAGAGGTCGAGATCGATCTATTAGAATTATTTTATGCACTAAAGAGAGGATTCTGGCTGATTTTGATCGCCGGACTGCTGGCGGCAGGCGTCGCGGGCATGTATACCGCTTTCGTGATGAAGCCGGTATACACATCTTCGACGATGCTCTATGTGGTGAATAAGTCGACCGCACTGCCGTCTCTTACGGATCTGCAGCTTGGAACGCAGTTGTCGAAAGATTATAAGGTGATGATCACCAGCCGGCCGGTGACCCAGAAAGTGATTGAGAACCTGGATTTGAATATGGATCATGAGGCGCTTGTGGGAAAGATCAGCGTGGACAATCCTTCTGATACCCGTGTCCTCACAATATCGGTGCGGGATAATGATCCGTATATGGCGAAGACGATTGTGGATGAGCTTGCGCAGGTGGCTTCTGCCCGAATGGCTGAGATTATGGGATCTGCGCCGCCCAATATCATAGAGGAAGGGAATCTTCCCACCAGAAAGACCAGCCCCAGTATTTCCAAAAACACGATGATGGGAGGGGTATTGGGAGTTTTTCTGGCAATGTTTTTGATTGTGGTTGAGTATCTTCTGAACGATTCGATCCGAACGCCTGAAGATGTTGAGAAATATCTCGGACTGACAGTTCTCGGCACGATACCGGTGTTTAATGAAGAAAACGCTCCACGAAAAAAAGGGAAGAAGGAACATCAGGAAGAGCAGCGAAATCCGCGTTCCAGAAAGAAAAAGACGAGGTAAGGCCGTATGCAGAAAATCATATTTAAAAAGCCGGATGAACTGGATTATCAGGCCAGAGAAGCGTTTAAGGCCCTTCGCACGAATATTCTTTTCTGCGGCGACGATATTCGGACGATCTGTGTGACCAGTTCTATCCCCGGCGAAGGGAAGACTTCCGTGGCCATGCAGATAGCGCTTTCCTTTGCCGACGCCGGTAAACGCATCCTCTTCATCGACGCGGATATTCGCCGGTCCGTCGTTGCGGGGCGCTACAGGGCGGAAGGAGAAATTCTTGGGTTATCCCATTATATGACGGGACAGCGTGGTATGGATGAGATCATTTACCAGGTCGGGGATACCGATATGGATATTATTTTCGCAGGCCCGACGGCTCCGAATCCGTCAGAGCTTCTGGAAGGGCCGCGTTTTTCCGGACTTCTGGATGTCCAACGGAAGCATTATGATTATATTATCGTGGACGCGCCGCCTTTGGGCAGCGTGATCGACGCCGCGATCGTCGCGCATCTTACAGATGGGGCGATCATCGTGGTTGAGAGTTGTGCGGTCAGTTATAAGATGGTTCAGAATGTAAAGCGGCAGTTGGAGAAAAGCGAATGCCGTATTCTTGGCGTCGTTCTGAATAAAGTATATCAGGATAAGAACGGCTATTACTACGGAGATTACTACAAACGGTATTATAATGGTTATTATGGTAAGTATGGGGATTATTACGGCAAGAAGAAGGAAAAGCACAGAAAATAAACGCTGTGCGAGGCGCAGCCGAAAGAGGTTTGCAGTAGCTTCCCTGCCGTGAAAATGCGGTATATCATTTTTTTCAAAAGAATATGAAAACATGTGAGCAGAGCGCCGGCGACGCTCTGTTTGCGTTTTCACTAAAATACTGTTTGACGCGAAATATTCCGCATACTATAATGAAGTAGGCTGCCGGCAGACGGCAGCGGGGGAAAGTATGGAGCAGTGCGAAGCTTGAGGAACCCGATTACGACAGTGGATCGAACATGACAAAGGAGAGAGATTATGGATCCCATACAGCACCGCTATGAACGGATGGATTATTCGGTCTCCGTCCGTCCCATGGATATTATCGCGGGTTACCCGGTGAGACCGGGATATTACGACATGAACGGGGCAACGGCCCTTGGCCTCGGCGTGAATTTCACGATCTATACGATCCGGGGCACGTCGGTGGAACTTCTTCTGTTCCGGAGGGGAGAGAGCGAGCCTTTCGCCGTGCTTCCGTTTCCGGAGAAATATAAGATCGGCAACGTCTATTCCATGCTGGTCATGGGTCTGCAGTACGATGAGTTTGAATACGCCTACCGGGTCGACGGCCCGTGGGATCCGAAGAAGGGGTACCGGTTCGACAAGACGAAGATCCTTCTGGATCCTTA
>CANREE010000111.1 GCA_947629545.1 uncultured Lachnospiraceae bacterium
AAGGCAAATGCGAAGCATTTCTCGGAATGCCTTCCGACGACTTGGCAGGTCCGCGAAGCGGGCGTGCCGTTACCGTGAAAGAGGGAGGCAAATGCGATGACAAAACATACAGAGCCCTTACTTTCGGTTCGTGATCTGAATTTTAAATTCAACCTGCGGGGGCAGGTCCTTCACGCACTCCGGGATATTTCTCTGGATGTGTATCCCGGCGAGAGCCTGGCGATCGTCGGCGAATCCGGTTCCGGCAAGAGCGTCTTTGTCAAATGCCTGATGGGCTTAAATGATCTGAATGGCTTTGTGGAGAGCGGAAGCATCGAGTACGACGGAAAGGATCTGACCCTGCTTAAGACAGACGCGGACTGGAAAAGCATCCGCGGCAGTAAGATCGCGATGGTGCTTCAGGACCCGATGACCAGCTTAAATCCCTTAAAGACCATCGGCTGGCAGATCGAGGAGGCGGTGACGCTCCATCAGGGCCTGAAAGGCGCCGACGCGAAGAAGGCAGTTTACAGTATTCTGGAAGAGGTCGGCATTTCCGATCCCGAGCGCCGCGCGAAGCAGTATCCCCACGAGTTTTCCGGCGGTATGCGCCAGCGCGTGGTCATCGCCATCGCCATGGCCTGCCGTCCCGAGATCCTGATCTGCGACGAGCCCACGACGGCCCTGGATGTGACGATCCAGGCCCAGATCCTGGGATTGATCAAGGAGATGCAGAAGAAATATAATCTGACAACGATCTATATTACCCATGATCTGGGCGTCGTCGCCAATGTGGCAGACCGCATCGCGGTCATGTACGCCGGCGAGATCGTGGAGGTTGGGACCAGCGACGAGGTCTTCTACGACCCGCGCCATCCTTACACCTGGGCGCTTCTGTCGAGCCTTCCCCAGCTGGGCGTGAAGGGCGAGCCGCTGTATTCCATCGAGGGAACGCCGCCTAACCTGTTCCATGAGGTGAAGGGTGACGCCTTCGCGCCGAGGAACCCGAAGGCGCTTAAGATCGATTATGTGAAGCGTCCGCCCATGTTCGCGGTCACGGCGACCCACAGCGCCCGGACCTGGCTCATCGATCCGCGGGCCCCGAAGGTGGATCCGCCGGAGCATATCCTTGTGCTGCGGGAGAGAGGAAAGGATCTGGTAGCCAAGGCTGCGGCAGAGGGAATGATATCTACTGGCGCGGCGATGCCTGTGACGGAAGAAGAAATGTCCGATGAAGCGGTAGGAATGTCTGTGTCGGAAACGCTGCAGCCTGTTGGGGCGGGAACGTCTGCGCCGGGAACGCAGCAGTCCGGAGCGTCAGGTGCATCTGCTTCTGGAGTTCAGCAGTCCGGCGAGAGCAAGGTGTCCGCACCGCACACAGATGAAGATAAGGAGGTGACCGCCCGTGGCTGAGAAAACGCTCGATACGCGCAAGAAGATGCTGGAGGTGGATCACATCAGCGTCCATTTCGGCAAGAAGCGTCATCCGTTCGTGGCGGTTGACGACGTTTCCTTCGACATTTACCAGGGTGAGACCTTCGGCCTGGTCGGCGAGTCCGGCTCCGGTAAGACCACAATCGGCCGCGCTATCATCCGCGCCAACCCGCTGGCCTCCGGCGAGATCCGTCTGGACGGCAAGCGCATTTCCGGACGCCTCTCTACGGCGGACGACCGGCAGGTGACCCGCGACGTGCAGATGATCTTTCAGGATCCGATGGATTCCTTAAATGAGCGCGCCAAGGTCGGTTATATCGTGGCCGAGGGACTCTACGCCCCGGGCCGTCATGTGAGCGAGGAAGAACGGCGGAAGCTGGTGGACAAGGCACTTCTGGACGTAGGCCTTCTGCCTGAATTCTCCAGCCGGTTCCCCCACGAGTTCTCCGGCGGCCAGCGCCAGCGTATCGGAATCGCCCGCGCGCTGGTTCTGAGTCCGAAGTTTATCGTGGCCGACGAGCCCATTTCGGCCCTGGACGTATCGATCCGGGCCCAGGTGCTAAACCTCCTGTCGGCGCTTCAGAAAGAGAGAGGGCTGACTTATCTGTTCATCGCCCATGATCTGTCGGTGGTGCGTTTCATCTGCGACCGCATCGCCGTCATCCATAAGGGCCATATCGTGGAGCTGGCCGAGAGCGAGCAACTGTTCGCCCATCCGCTCCATCCGTATACCAGATCGCTTCTTTCGGCGATTCCACAGCCGGATCCGATCGTGGAACGGAACAAGACGCTTCTGGTCTATGATCCGTCCTGCCACGACTATTCGGTGGATAAGCCGGTCTGGACGGAGATCGAGGAAGGACATTTCATCTTAGGCAATCAGAAAGAACTGGCGGAGTACCGCGAGATGCTGAAATGAGAACAATTCAACAGGGGGCGAGGTAATGAAAGAAAGTTCAGTCAGAAAAATGTGGATCGCGGATCAGGGGGACGGCACTTACACGAATCCCATCCTTTATACGGATTATTCCGATCCGGACGCGATCCGGGTGGGAGATGATTTCTTCATGGTGGCCTCCAGCTTCTCCAACACACCTTCGGTGCCGCTGCTGCACTCGAAGGATCTGGTGAACTGGAAGGTGATCAACTATGTGATGGACAGGCTGCCGTTTGCACGCTACGATACGCCGCAGCACGGCTGCGGAGCCTGGGCGCCGGCTATCCGGTACCACGATGGTCTTTATTATGTATTTGTTCCGTTCCCGGATGAGGGAATCATGATGTGTACGGCGAAGGATCCCTGGGGCAAATGGGACGCGCCGCAGATGATCAAACAGATCCGCGGCTGGATCGATCCCTGCCCGTTCTGGGATGACGACGGAACCATGTATATGGTCAACGGTTTTGCCAAGAGCCGGATCGGCTTCAAGAGCGCCCTGTATCTGTGTCCGCTTCGGGATGAGGGAAAGGGACTTGAGGCGATGGTGGACGAGGGAGCTTTCGTCTACGACGGCCACGCCACACAGCCGACGATCGAGGGACCGAAGTTGTATAAACGCAACGGCTACTATTATATCTTCGCGCCGGCAGGCGGCGTGAAGACCGGGTGGCAGACGGTGCTGCGCTCGAAGAAGATTCTTGGGCCCTATGAGGAACGGATTGTGATGCGGCAGGGAAATACCCCGGTAAATGGCCCGCACCAGGGCGCCTGGGTGGATACGCAGACCGGCGAGGATTGGTTCCTGCATTTCCAGGATGTGGGAAGCGCGGGAAGAATCATCCATCTGCAGCCCATGCGCTGGGTCGACGACTGGCCGGTGATCGGTTCGGATCCGCAGGAAAGCGGCTGCGGAGAGCCGGTTATGCGTTACCGCAAGCCGGACGTGGGGGCGGTTTATCCCATCGGCGCCCCGGAGGACAGCGATTTCTTTGAAGGACCGGAACTGGGACTTCAGTGGCAGTGGAACGCCAATTATCGGGAAGACTGGTATCAGATGAAGGACTGCGGACTCAGGCTGGAGGCCGTCCCGCAGCCGGAGAATGTCCATCTGTATGATATGAGCAATCTTCTTCTGCAGAAATGGCCGGCGCCGGAATTTGTCATTACCGCCCGCTTAGACCTGCGGGATATGCGCGACGGGGATGTCTGCGGCATGGTTTCTCTGGGCGGGAGCTGCGACAGCCTGCTGGCGGAGAAAAAGGACGGAAAGCAGCATCTTCTGCAGAGAACCGGCCAGACCGGAAAGGGGACGGAGGAATGCCGGGATCTGGGCATTGCGCTTACGGCGGACGAGCTGTATCTGCGGATGACCGTGACCGGAGCGGCGTCGGTGAGCTGGGAGTACAGCGTGGACGGGGAGAATTTTACCGCCGCCGGGCAGGAGACCGAGGCCACGGCCGGCGTCTGGGTCGGCGTGAAGGCGGGCCTGTGCGCCTTCCATCAGGGGGACGGCGCGGCAGGCTCTGTGAAGGCAGAATATTTCTTGTTCAGTGAGAAGAAATGATCTTTATCTGCCGGCGGCCGTCAGCGTAAGGAAACGGTCATATTCTGAGAGGAGCGTTTCTTCCTTCTTGCGCATGGAGACGCACAGAAGATTGCCCCGGAAGGCCAGTTCGAAGCTGACGCTGCCGACGGAGGTATCGATGATCTGGCAGACCGCGATGAAAGTATCGGGAGCCAGCCAGGCCGCGCTGGTATAGCATTGAAACTGATAGCCCGGGAAAATACCGGGGCGGCATTCGCCGAGACCGAAGGGCAGGCGGCATTCCCGACCGCGATAATGGTAGCGGAGTTCACCGCCCTTTCCGTCTTCGGTGAAGGAAAGCATGAAATCCGTAAAATCGCTGTCCGGCTCCGCGCAGACATAGGTGACGTCCCGGACGTCTGCCTGCACGGTGGCTTCCGGCGCATACGGCACAGGAGATTTGACCGCGCGCAGTGTGAGCTGCCGCATCCGGCCGGCAAGGGCGTTCGCGTCCTGGCCGGCCGTTTTTGTATCGTCGTCAACAGAAGCCAGCACTGTCTCCCACAACGCGTTAAACAGATACTGGTTGCCGCCGGCAGACGTCTGGCTGTCCGCGCAGAAGACGCAGACCAGATCGGCGGCGGGGCAGCAGATGACCAGCTGTCCGCCCATACCGTAGAGGAAGTAACTGTCATTTCTGCCGCGCCAGATCTGGTAGCCGTATCCGCAGCTTTCCTCCGGGATCGGGCCGGTGGCCATGGTGGGAGTGAGGCAGGAAACCGCTGTCTTAAGAAACTCCGCGGGAAGAAGCTGACGGCCGTTCCAGTTTCCGTTCTGCATAAGCAGCTGTCCCAGAAGCATAAGGTCCATCGGCGTACACATGAGACCGCTGCCGCCCTGTGGTTCTCCGAACTGATTGGGCAGGACATAGGACTCCTCGGACCAGCCGATCTCCCTGAGCGCCCTGTCCTTCAGAAAATCAAGCATCGGCTTTCCGGCCAGACGTTCCGCCAGCTGGCAGAGCACATGCGCGGCTGAGGTATCGTAGCGGAAGACGGTTCCGGGCATATGGGACGGAGCCACTTTAAAAAAGCTTTCCGTCCAGTCCATCCCCCCGGCGTGTTTATAGGTGGTAGAGGCGTGGCAGGTCCGCATCATCAGCAGATCCCGAATGCGCATCGCGCCGATATAAGGGTGGACCGTCTCCGGCAGTTTGTCCGGGAAGAAGTCCGTGATCCGGTCGTCGAGGGATAAGCGGCCGTCCGCTTCCAGAATGCCGATGGCCAGCGCGTTCAGAGATTTGCTGACGGAGAACATCCGGTGAAGCATACCTTTTTCAAATGGATGGTAATAGCCCTCGCAGATCAGCTTCCCGTGCCGCGCAAGAAGGACTGCGTGGATCGGAAAGGGACAGTCGTCCAGCCGGTCGAGCAGGGCGAGCACGGCCGCCGGATCGACCTGCGCTTCGCGGGCGGGAAAGAGTTCGAGCTTCTGGGGTGAACGGGTTTCCTTCATATATTCCGGCATGAGGCTTCCTCCTTTTGGCGTCTTTTATCGTTAATGTATACATTTTATCATAATTATGCGGCAGATGGAATCCCCTTTGCGCGCAGAATACGACCGGGATGGAAATACACGGTATGTATTTTTGCAAAAACAACTAATTTTTGTGCTGATTTTTGTTGATTTGATGGCAGTATTGATGTATAATACATTTTGGACGTGGGGGGATTCTGCAAATAGTGGTATTCTGTTATTTCGCGCTCTTCCGTCTTTAAGCGGCAGCTTATCAGACACGCATCTGTTTTTTTGCGGGTGCTGGAGCTGAATTATATATTTTTCAGGAGGGTAATATGAAAAGAAGTATCTTATCTGTAACAACTGCCGTTGCCCTGACAGCGGCGCTGCTTATGACCGCCTGCGGCGGCAGCACCGGCAGCAGCGACTCCGGCAGCGGATCTGGTTCCGGCAGCGCATCCGGCACAACGGCAGCAGCCGGGGGGGCTTCCTCGGACAGCGGCAGCGCATCCGCGGGCAGCGAGTCTTCCGGCGGTTCGGGAGAGTATCAGCTGACCAACATCAAGGTCATCGTTGACGGTACCGTAAACTCCGTCAAGCAGGAGACCGAGTTCCAGAGAACCACACGCGACGCATTCGTTCCTCAGCTGGAGGCAGCGATCGCCGAGAGGATCGGTCATGACATCACGATCGATTTTGAAGTAGGCGACCATTCCAAGTACAGCGAGTATGTTGGCCGTATGTTCGTCAGCGAGCAGTATCCGGACGTTATGATCATGAGCGCGGCCATGATGCGTCAGTATCAGGACAC
>CANREE010000112.1 GCA_947629545.1 uncultured Lachnospiraceae bacterium
TAATCTCACTATTTAATTGAGTGTAATTTTCCATCAAGTTCGTTAGTTGGGTATTGATCGTTTTGCCCAGCGATGCTGCCAGCACTGACTTAGGATCATCCGACAGCAGATCCGTTACAATCTTGTCCGTACTAATATAATTTGCCAGTTTTTCTATCAGCACATCATTCGTTACAAGCTTATTCGCGATCCGTTCAGCGACCGCATCCAAAAGCATCTGCGTCGTGACTTTACCTGCTTCCGGACTCAGAAGATTATAGGTGTCCTTTGCCGGCACCTTCCCTGCATCCGCTGTCAGCTCCAATATTCCCTCCCCACTGATCCCTATGGTATCACCGTCAGGCCGCACAATTCCAGCCGATTCTGCAGTTGCAGCCGGCACGCGCAGCGTCCCGTCCTCCGATACCTTGACCGTCACATCATCCGGTTTCCCTATACCGGCTTTTTCTGGCGTCATGATATCGATACCGACGATATTCTTCGCTTCGTCCCTGGCGTTCTCCGCGGCCTCCTTCGCCTGTTGCGCAAGCCGGCAGTAATACTCACTGTTATCCTCATTACTTTCTGGGAACTCCTTGTGCCCCTCGGCGTATCGTTGGGCAAGCTTTGCATAGTCTGCGGCACCGGCCGCACTCGTTTTCGCGTCATCCGCACTTTCAGCAGCCGCACCGGCCTGCTGCCCTGCCTGCTGCGCATATTCCTCCGCTGATGCCTCATGGCCCGCCGCTTCCGTATTAGACTGTTCAGCCGCCTCGGCATACTGTCTGGCCTGATCACAGAATGCCCCCACGCTTGCAGCTGCCTGTCTGGCCGCTTCTGCTGCACTTCCGGCATTCTCTATAGCGGATCTGGCATCCTCAGCCGCAGCCTCGGCTTTCCCTGCTGCCGTCTGGGCATTCTGCGCCGCGCCCTGAGCAGCCGACACCGCTCCTTTAGACGCTTCCTGCCGGTTCTTCTCCTGCTGTTCCCGGATCTTCTCGTGGGCCTCCCGCTCCTCTTCCCCAGACTCGATCCGCTCCATCTTTCCTGTGATATTTGCCTCAAGCTGTTCGAGCTCCGTCAGGTTGCCGGAATATGTCCCGGGAGTGTTCACGGTATCATAAACATAGAATGCGCCTTTATTGCTCGCCCATTTGATAGATCCGTTCGTGTCCAGACCGCGAATAGCGATCCATACGGTACCGGCCTCCGCCACACAGGACGCAGGGACCGTCCATATCAGGATGATCCCATCGTCCTGCAGCTCCTTTTCCAGATTACAGGTGTCCTTTATATCCTTTTTGTATTCCAGATCCAGCCGGTATGTAAGGTGCGTCAGGTCAATCCCACCTGGCGCCCTTTCCAACCGGATCCTTCTGGTCTCGGCGTTATTATCATAAGTCGTCCCGATCTGCCGCTCATTGACCGGAATGATCAGATCTCTTCCCTTAACCGTGATCATGGCTTGCGCTCCTTTACATTCTATTTGCTATCGCCATTGTCCTCCAACTCGTCAGACAACGCCTGCGCCATCTGCAGCTGCTCGCCTGAATTACGTACTGCATTAAAGACACCTAAAGGCAGTTCCAGCGGGACTCCCCTCTTAAGCAGGTACCCGACTCCGTTCACACCGACAAACAGATCCCCCCTGTACTTGTCGTTATCCTTGAACAGCTGGAATTTCACCGTCTTCCGCTTTTTCACGGAAGATGTCGACTTCTCCCCAGGCTGATCCTCTTCCGGTCCCTTTTCCGCACCTTCTGCCTCCTTCACCCCGTTATCTTCCCCTGCTGCCTCCCTCACCAAGACATCCTGTCCGTCTTCCTGCGGTATGTTCCTCTTCTTTTCACTCATCGTGTCTCCTCCTTAATTTTCCTGATGGTCGTTGAACGAAGACGCCGTCTCCACACGCACCATATACTGCTGCGACAGGATTGTCGTTACCTTCAGCGCCTTCCAGCCTACCGTCGCCCTCTGGTTCAGCGGGTCCGAAGTGCCGGCGCTGCCCAGCTGCTTAATGATCGTCTCCAGGCCGCCGCCCTCGACCGTGGTCGTGGCATATGCATCCGCACCTCCGATCAGCGTGGCGTAGATATCAATGCTTGAATCACCAGCACTGGTGAACTTCTTGGCCTCCGTGGTCTCGACAAACCTCACGTTATGGATCTCGCCGATCTCTCCCCTATAGATCCTCTCCGGGTTCTTGTACTTCACGACGCCGATGAACTGCTCATCGTTTGTCAGGTCAAAAGAACAGTCAGGATGGATGATTCCCCAGAAACTTCCGTTCACCTTCCTCGCGTTCTGCGTCTTCAGAAAACGCGCCGCCTTCTTGACGAGCAGGGAAGTCAGTTTCATGGCCTCCGTAATATTCTCCCGGGCCTCTACGGAACCGTCGCCATAGATCACGTTGGTACCTGCCACCATGAACTCCCTGGAGATCGTGTCCAGTGTCCGCCCGGCCTGGCTTCCCAGCAGCTCCGTAGCCTCCACGATGTTGTTGTCGATGGCCGTCAGGATCAGGACGTCAGACAGCTCCACGTAGTCGCCGTACTGCTTCACTTCCGCCTCCACTTTGGTCACCTTCAGCGCCCGGCCGGACGGAGTGACGCCCTCGGTCAGCGCTGTCGTCGCCTTGGGAAGCGCGTCGTACTTGCGGAATTCGATCTTCTTTCCGCCGTTCTTCGGGATATTGCGGGTCTGCGCGAACTGGTCATGCACCAGCTCCGGCTCCGCGTTCTTGATCAGGTTCCGGTCGTAGAACGTCTTCATCTCGACGCTCAGGTCCTGCGTCCCGGTCGTCTGCGTGTTGTCAAAGGTCCGCAGGCTCAGCTCAATAAACAATAATTTCTTCATTTTCTCCTTCCTCCTCTGCCTTAAGGCTTGACTTTTACCAAAACATTCTTCCACTTCTTGTACGCATCCAGGTAGGCTTCCTGCTTGTCCCCGTTATAGGTGAACTCATAATACATCCCATCCGGCACGGTGGTGCTCAACAATGCCTTGCTGTTCTGCAGGGCCTTGCACTGCCAGACAACATACACGTCATCGCAGGTAATCTTCCCGTTCTTGTCGGTCGAATCGGCCTGTCCGTTGAAATATTCAACAACCGACGTCTTCGCCAACCTTACAAAATCCTGTTCATTCATAGCAACCTCCTAAAGCAAGATCGTCTCGCCCCTCTTCGCCCTCCTGATCAGGTCCTCGAACTGGTCATCCGGCATGTTCGCCACGTCCACCTTCCGGTCAGAAGCACCCTGTCCGCCCATCTGGTTTTCCCGAGGCCTCCCTGCGCCGGAACGGATCGTGTCCGCCACCTGCTTCTTTGTATCCGTCCGCGCCTGCGCCACCGCTGAATTCACGAGCTCGTCGTGGTGGACCGCCTTGTATGCCGTCCCGACATCGATTCCCGCACCCAGAAGCTCCACGAACTGCGGGTTCCTACACTCCTTCTGCATGTCGAAGCCCGGGAACTGCTGCCGGCAGGCCTCCGCCTGCGCGTCCCACCGTCTCCATGCGTCGTCCCTCTGCCGAATCTGCTCCGCGCGCTGCTGCGCCTCCTTTAAGGCGGTGTTCTCCGCGCGCATCTTAAGCATACGCCTGTACTGCTCTACGGATAAGCCTTCCCGCATCGCGGCCGCCTCGAAGAATTCACTGTCCGCGTCGATCGCCGACATCAGGTCGGCCACCTTCCCGGACTTCACGCCATACCGCGCACCCAGCATATCCAGCAGCGGCTTCACTTCCTCCGCCTGGCTCCGGAGCTGCTGCACATCCTGCTCGCTCCTGGAAAGAATCCCTCTCACCGCCCCCAGGAACTGCTGCCGGTACTCGCCGCCCACCATCGCGTCAAATTCCTTCTGCAGCTGCTCAGCCGTCTTCTGCGCAGGTTTATCGAGCTCCTCAACGCCGTCCCCGCTGTCCGGATCACCGCCGGGCTCCCCGGCCGGACCGCTTCCCTGACCATCGCCCTTTCCTGCTTCGGCACCGGGTGCCTCCGCACCGCCCCCCGCAGTTCCGGCGTTTCCCGCGGTTCCAGTATTCCCCGCGGTTCCGGCCGCCCCGCTGGCCGCGCCCCCGGCCCCGCCGGCAGCGTCGCCGTCAAAGAGCCTCAGGTCCAGCATCACATATTTCCTTCTCATGGCACAACCTCCTTTATTTGTCCTTATCCATACAATACAACGGATTCCTACATATTTCGCCCACCCCCCGATCTGTCCCGCCAAGCATCCACTCATCCGCTTCCAGACGGACATATTGCGGGTAGCGGTCTGCCAGGAGCGCGTAACCCGCGGCGACCGTACGCACGGTCGCTTCAAGCTCCGTCCTGTCCGTCCGGCATTCTTTACGCACCATTACCCAGACAGATCCTTTCTTCCGGACCACTTCGCCATCGGATAAGCTTACGATCCCCTGCTTCCGCAGCTCATACATTCTCTCTATGTACGTATCCGCCAGCACGGACGCTGCCGCGCATACAATATCGCATCCGGCCGGCAGGCCCTCCGCCATTGCATATCCGGCATGCCCACAGACCGAGAACTTAATATCCTTCACTTTCCTGTGCATTTCCACTCTTATCATCTCACTTCACCTCCGTCGAATCCCTGACCCTCTGTCTGGCCTGTTCCGCGGCATTGCCTCCCCGGACCTTCGCTTCACCCAGACTGCTCACCTGCATGCGGCCTTCCGGGACCGCTTCCACCTGCGGCGGCTGACCATCCGGTGACGCCATCGCGGCGATCTGCGGCGCCGCCTCCAGAAGCCTCGTGTCCCCTGTCGACTGTGCGATCACTGCCGCCATCTGCTGCATTGCCGCCGCCATCTGCTGCATCTTCTGGTACATCGTGCCGTTCCCGCTGACTTTTTTCATGACCTCAGGCTTCTTGTCAAAATCCATCATCTCCAGGACGGCCATCGCCTGGTCCGCGTTTTCCGGTGCGAACACGCCCATGCCATACAGTTCCTTCGCAAGCTCATTGTTCGCGATCCGGCTGTAAGGGCTTGCCTTCTGCGCCGATACCGAGATATCGAACACCGGCCGGCGTACCTTCAGGTCTTCCGCCCCCATCGCGTGCGGCATTCCGCCCACTTCCATGCCGGCCGCCGTCCCGCCCAGCATCCCATTGTCCATCGTCACGAACTTCTCCATGCCGTTCGGCTCCGTGATCCGGTAGCATCTGGGCAGCGTATAGAACTGGCGAATCCGCTCGATCAGCATCGTCGTCATCTCACCAAATGCCGTGTATGTCCCCTTGATCATGTCCCGGCTCAGCTTCGACCCCGCCTCCTGCAGTGCCGCGATCGCTGACGCCGCCGTCACCCCCGAGGTGGTGGAACCCTGTGAGAAGTCCCGGTTGCCCGATGTCTCCTTGATCTCGTCGATCTTCATCGTCCGGGCTTCCAGCACCACATCCGACATCTGCGGCGTATCGATCAGCCTCAGGTTTTCCTCCCCCACTTTTCCGGTCACATCCACGATATCCTTGGAGAGATCCGTAAAATCCTGCAGGTTCACGCCGCACCCCGGCGTTGCGAAATACCGCGGTCTCTGCAGGTTTGCATGCTTCAGGATGATCTGGTCCAGCTTGTCCACGTACTCCTGCGGGTTCACCATGATCTCGATATACCCGAACCCCACCGGCATCCCCTTCTCCGGGAACAGCCGGTCGAACACAAACGGGTATTTCCCGTCACTGTACCATCCTTCCGCGTACTTCCCCGGATCCAATGCGTGTTCATTCTCAGATGAGAACAGCACATGCCCAGGGATGAACTTGCAGTAATGCAGCACCTGCCGCCGCACCGGCGCCCCGGCAACCTCCATCTGCACCGTCGACTTGTAATACCAGTCGATCACCTGTACCTTGTCGGAGGTGTCAATATTCGTGTCATAGATATACTCCGGCTGGTAAATGAGCGACGTCTTCCCGATCTCTCCCTCCAGCTCCGGGTACTGCCCCGTCAGGACATCCCGGTCCACCAGGTCCACCGAAAACAGGTTCCGGCTCTTCTGGATGTCCTCGATCCCCGGCTGCCAGAACAGGTTGATCACGTCCACCTGGCGGAT
>CANREE010000113.1 GCA_947629545.1 uncultured Lachnospiraceae bacterium
GGCCAGGAGGACGCGGTATTTGTCTTCGACGAGCCGACCATCGGGCTTCATCCGCTGGACGTTCTGACGCTTCTTAAGGTGTTCCGGCGCCTTACGGAGAGCGGCGCGACGGTGATCGTCATCGAGCACGATCTGGATGTAATCCGCAATTCGGATTACTGTATCGATCTGGGACCGGGCGGCGGCATTCACGGCGGCCGCATTGTGGCCTGCGGGACGCCGGAGGAGATCCGGGAGAATCCGGAGAGCGTCACGGGAAGATATTTGTGATGTGAAAACGGATTTGCAGTTGCGGCAGGACGGAAGAACGCCGCGGCGGTAACTGGTATGGCGCGCCTGCGTGAATTGCAGTGGCGGCAGGGAGGAAAAATTATTGCGGGAATTTCATCCGTCTCAGAGAGAGGCGATCGAGCATAAGGACGGGCCGATGATGGTGCTTGCGGGGCCCGGCTCCGGCAAGACCACGGTGATCACCCACCGGGTGAAGCATCTGGTGGAAGAATGCGGTGTGGATCCGTCGTCGATTTTGGTAATCACGTTTACCCGGGCGGCGGCTAGGGAGATGCAGGAGCGGTTTGAGAAACTGATGAGCGACGAGACAGAAGCCGTTGCAGCAAGCGGTTCCGCTCAGGAAGCTGGTGAGACATTGCAGGCTGGAAATGATGCGGCAAGAGCCCGGCACCGACAGCTGTCCCACGCCTCTTCCCGCGTCAGCTTCGGCACATTCCATTCCATTTTCTTCACGATTCTTAAGTACGCCTATCGGTATCAAGCGTCCAACATCGTCCGCGAGGAACAGCGGACCCGCTTTGTACGGGAGATGGTGGAGAAGCTGAAACTGGAGATCGAGGACGAGCACGATTTCATTTCCTCGGTGCTGGGCGAGATCAGTTTCGTCAAGAGCGAGATGGTGGATCTGGCGCATTACTATTCCCAGAACTGTTCGGAAGAGATGTTTAAGGAGATCTACGCCGGGTACGAGGAGCGGATGCGCCGGGCGAACCTGCTGGATTTCGACGATATGCTGGTCATGTGCCATGAGCTCTTCACGAAGCGGCCCGACATCCTGGCGGCGTGGCAGAAGAAGTTCCGATACATATTGGTGGACGAGTTCCAGGATATCAATAAGGTCCAGTACGAGATCGTGCGGATGCTGGCAAAGCCGGAGGACAATCTGTTCATTGTCGGCGACGACGACCAGTCGGTGTATCGGTTCCGCGGCTCCAAACCGGAGATCATGCTGGGGTTCCCGAAGGATTACCCGGAGGCGAAGACCGTGCTTTTAGGCGTCAATTACCGCTCGACCATCGAGATCGTGGAGACCGCTTCCCGCCTGATCCGCCATAATCAGAAGCGCTACGACAAGAAGCTGGAGGCGGCAAGAGGGCATGGCCGGCCGGTTATCACCTGCGTAAGCGCCGACGCCCAGGCGGAGACGCTGCGGATCGTGGACGAGATCAAAGGCTATGTGCAGGCAGGTTACAAGCTGGAGGACATTGCGATTCTCTACCGGACAAACTTAAATCCCCGGCTGATGATCGAGAAGCTGATGGAATTCAATATTCCGTTTACGATGAAGGACAGCCTGCCCAATCTCTACGACCACTGGATCTCGAAAAATGTGCTCGCCTACATAAAGGCGGCCCGTGGAGACTTAAGCCGCAGCAATATCCTGCAGATCATCAACCGCCCCAACCGCTACGTCAGCCGGGACGCGCTGGAGGACGCGGCGGTGTCCTGGGATAAGGCGGAGTCCTTCTATCAGGACAAGCACTGGATGGTGGAGCGGATTGAGCAGCTTAAGTATGATCTGATGATGCTTAAGACGATGCCGCCCGCGGCCGCGGTCAACTATATCCGCAAGGCGGTCGGTTACGACGATTACATTAAGGAATACGCCCTTTACCGGCGCTTGAAGCCGGAGGAGCTCGCGGAAACGCTGGATCAGCTGCAGGAGAGCGCGGCAAATTATAGGACCGTGGAAGCCTGGTTCGACCACATGGAGGATTACAGAAAGCGGCTTCAGGAACAGGCCCGTGCCCAGCAGGCCGCACACGCGGGCGTGTCGTTAATGACGATGCACGGCTCGAAGGGACTGGAATTTTCCGTGGTCTATATCCTGGACGCCAATGAAGGCATCACGCCCCACCGGAAAGCGGTGCTGGACGCGGATCTGGAGGAAGAGAGGCGGATGTTCTATGTGGCGATGACACGGGCGAAGGATCGACTCCATGTCTGCTGGGCGAAGGAGCGCTACGGCAAGAAGCAGGAGGTATCCCGGTTCGTGGAGGAGTATCTCGCATAAAAATTCAAGCATATATGAAATCAGGAGGATCAATTGATGGAAGCCAGACAGAAGATCACGTATTATGACTGTGCCTCCGGCCGGGTGACGTTCGAGGAGAGAACGCCCGCGGTGGTGGACGAATCCACGCTTGCCCGCCAGGTGGAATCGAATGTGGTGGGCGTTTATCCGGATTATCTCTATCAGACCATGGAAGGTTTCGGCTGCGCAATGACCGAGAGCGCCTGCTGGCTGCTTTCGAAGATGGAGCCGCAGACGCGCAGGGACGCGCTGGAATGCTGGTTCGGCGAAAAGGGCATGGACGCCAGGTTTATCCGCATCCCCATCGACAGCTGCGATTACGCGCTTAGCGAGTATCAGGCGGTGGAGGATCCGATTGCGGACCCGGAGCTTGCCACATTTTCCATCAAAAGGGACAGGCAGTACATCCTTCCGGTGGTGAAGGAAGCCATGGCCCTGGCCGGCCATGAGCTGAGCGTCCTTTTAAGTCCCTGGTCGCCGCCGGCTGCCTGGAAGACGCCGCCGGAGATCAGTCAGAACGACGCCGCGGTCTACGGAGGGCAGGGGGCGGACGTGGATTTCTCAAAGCCGGGGAGATGCTTCGGCGGCCGCTTAAAACCGGAATTCTACGGTTCCTGGGCCAGATATCTTGTGAAATATATCCGGGCCTATCTGGAGGAGGGGATCAATGTGACGATGCTTTCCGTGCAGAATGAGGCCAGCGCCGCCACCTCCTGGGACAGCTGTCTGTGGTCCGGCGAGGAGGAGAGCCGTTTCCTGCGGGATTTCCTTTATCCGGAAATGAAGGCGGCCGGACTTACGGACCGGGTGGGGATCTACATCTGGGATCACAACAAAGAGCGCATGGTGGAGCATATCGGGCAGATGATGGAAAACGGAATCGGGGACATGGTGGAGGGCTTCGCTTACCACTGGTACAGCGGGGATCATTTCCGGGCCCTGTCCATGCTGCGCGAGCGGTATCCGGACAAGGTGCTGATGCATTCGGAGAGCTGCGGCCTCCATATGCCGGGGAAAGCCCTTTCCTTTGACGTTACGGACGCGGCGCTTGAGCGGCTGCCGGAAACGATCAGAAAGGCGGCGGAGGTTTCGCCGCTTGAGATGGATTACCGGGACGCGGCGGCCTACGCCCACGACATCATCGGCGATCTGAACAACGGCATGAACCGTTTTATCGACTGGAATCTCTGCGTGGACCGAAACGGCGGCCCCCGTCATGTGCGGGGCGGGTTCGCGGCGCCGATCGTCGCGGAAGACGACGGCAGCTTTACCCGGACGGTGTCCTATGAGTATCTGCTGCAGATCGCGAAGGCGGTTCCGGCCGGGAGCCGGAGACTCGGCGTCAGCGTCTGGGCGGACCAGGCGGAGGCGGCCGCGGTGCAGCGGCCGGACGGGACGGTCGGGCTGCTTCTTCTGAACCGGAAGGAGGAAGAGCAGAAGGCGGCGGTACGGCTGAGCGGCTTTCTGTGCGAGGTGACGCTGCCGGCGCGCACATTGTCTGTGGTAGAATTTGCCGAATGAGCGCAGCGTGCGGCAATCCCGTTCACGCGGTGTTTGCGTGACACTGACGGTAAATATTCGCGGCTGTTTCGCAAGGCGGCGGTAATGCCGTGAGAATGATGCGAGAATGATGCCAGAATGCCGTGGGAATATCGCGAGGATGTCGAAAAAAAGCTGCAAAATTATCCGAAAATGTCCGCAATACCGAAAAAGTTCTTGCGTTTCCTCAGTCTGTCTGATAGAGTGAATATGTAGGGACGACAGGACGTTTGACAGACGTTTTTCAGGGGATATCCTGAGAAGAGCCTGCGGATGGGAGCCTGCCGCAGGAGTTTCCCGAAGATAAGGTAGGCGGAACCATTGATGTTAGATGTTACAGGCCGCACGGGCGGCAGAGAGGAATGCGTATGGCAATGGAGAATGAAGAGAGAGAAGAGATGACCGTGACCCTCACGCTGGATGATAACACGGAACTGGAGTGCGTGGTCTTAACGATTTTTGAGGCGGGGGATCGGGATTATATCGCCCTGCTGCCGACGGAGGGCGAAGACGCAGATACCGGGGAGGTCTATCTGTACCGTTATTCGGAGACGGACGGACAGCCGGAGCTCGACAATATCGAGGATGACGACGAGTACGAGATCGTCGCGGACGCGTTCGACGAGCTTCTTGATGATGAGGAGTTTGATGAACTGATCGGCGAGGATGAACTGGAAGAACTGGTCGGCGAGGACGAGCAGGAGTGAGACGACACGGAGCGGTGATGCCTTAAGCGCCCCGAATCCGGGCGTGAACCCGTTGCGGCAGATGTTTGCGGAACGAAGCGGTACGTGATTGTCAGGTTTGCGATGAGATACTTCTCAGAACTGTAAAAGAAGCTGTGGGAATGCATCATGTGGGGGCTGATATGATAACAGTGATCATATCAGCCCGTTTTATGAAATGTGTCCGTGCAGACTGCGCCGTTAGTAAAACGGACGGAAGAAATGCTCGAATATGTCCGTCCGAAAGCCACAAATTGCTGAATACATCCGTGAGTCATATACGACCGGATATAACCGTGAAACATAAATGGCTGAACGCGGCGACGGGTCATGGCTGCTTCAGAACTTCTCATATGCGGCCATCGCCAGCCGGCTGTTGGAATACTCGCCGGTAAAGGTTACATCCCGGCCGAACCATTCCGGCGGCACGAAGGAGAGGGCTGTCTCCTCGTCGGGGAATTCTACCTCGGCCAGGATCAGGCCTTTGTAAACGCCTTCGAAGACGTCCATCTCGACGGTAAGGTCCGCGGCATCAGTCGCAGCACCAGGCTTTGCGGCATCAGCCACAATGCCGGAATTTGCGTCGCGCGCCGCGCCGTAAGCTTTCTGCAGCGGAAGCAGATACCGCTTCTTTGTGAGAACCCTTCCGTCTGCTTTTGCAAGCAGATGGTCGTAAGCCTCCTTTGTCAGAGGAAGATTATATTCCTCGCGGGCCAGAAGCCCGCTGCTTTTATAGGTCATGTAACAGGTATCGTCCTCCCGCCGGACGCGCACTGTCGGCGAGGTGCAGAGATAGGCCTGTTCGATCTGATGGAACGGCCAGCTGCGGTAATCTACAGGCGGTGTATCGATCAGATATTTACGTTCAATTTCCATAGAAGAAGCCTCCTTCCATACCGGACAGATTATTGTTTGACTCCCGAACCGGCGCGGTATAATCTCTGACGAGATGATACCATGTCCTCCGGCCATGCTCCCTCCGGGGGGGATGTGCACGGTTCGCTTCGGTGTTTGCCCTCCCGATGGTCGGGCGCGAACCGGCGCGGTATAATCTCGATAAGCGCCATCGGTGCTTTCCTTGTTATTATATCATATCCCTGAATAATTGCAAAAAAAATACTACCGTGTACTTATGAGAAATCAGAAAGAAGGAATCCGTAAATGAACCACGAAAGAAAAAATGAAGGCAGGACCGTCCGCGTCGTCCTGGACGATCTGCCCTACGGGCAGCCGTCGGAGCAGGAGATAAACGGCCCCATCGGCCGGATCCGCATTCCGGAGGGCGTCAGGAAGGACCGGATCTACCGGGATATTATCCTGATTGCCTGGCCCAGCCTGGTGGAGCTGGTGCTGACCCAGCTGACCAGTATCGCCGATCAGATCATGGTCGGGCGGCTTCC
>CANREE010000114.1 GCA_947629545.1 uncultured Lachnospiraceae bacterium
AGGCTGGAGATCTCCTGCTCAGGCACTAAAAGATTACAGGGCTGCACAGTGTAACACATGATTGACAAACATACAGTGGGCGAAATTTCTGCCCACCCCCTGCAGGATCTGTGCCTGTTTCCTGATATGCGGAACCTAATACCCGAACAGTTCCGCCGCCTGCGCCATGCTCTCACGAACCGACACGCCGAAGGGGCATCGGCTCTCACAGGCGCCGCAGCGGATACATTCGCCGGCATGATGATCCAGGGCCGCGTAGTGTTCGCGAACCGTCTCTGGGATCTGCCCCTGGGCCTGCGCCAGATGCAGGAACTTGGTCACCGAAGCGATGTCGATAAAGCGGGGACAGGGTTCGCAGTGGCTGCAGTACATGCAGTGTCCGGTCCAGCTGACTCTGGGAAATGAAGCCAAAGCCGCGGCGTAGTCCTTCGCGGACGAATCCGCGCCGCAGTAAGCGGCGCTACGCTCCAGTTCTTCCACCGAATGGGCGCCGGGCAGGACCACGGCGACGGCCGGCCGGGAAAGGGCGTAGGCGATACACTGTTCCGGCGTCAGGGAGACGCCGGCGATCTGGTTGCTTCCCAGAAGCTCGCCGCCGGCAAATACCTTCATCACCGTGATGCCGACGCCGTTTCTCTGGCAGACCTCGTAGAGCCGCTGACGGTCCGGGTCCATATTGGTCAGCTGCTTCTGATAGTTGCGGTCGGCCCACATTTCCTCGCAGTCCTCCGTGGCTGGCTGCAGGTCGTAGCAGGGGTTCACCGAGAACATCAGCACCTCGATGCCGCCCTCCGTGACGGCGCGCTCGGCCACCAGCGGATTGTGGCTGGACAGACCGATATGACGGATACGGCCCTGCCGCTTCAGTTCACGGGCGTAATCCAGGATCCCGTTCTCCACGATCGTCTCCCAGTCTTTCATGGCGTCGCAGTAATGGATCATGCCCACGTCCAGGTAATCCGTGTCCAGAAGCGACATCATTTCCTCGAAACCGGCCTTCGTCTCCGCCAGATCGCGGGTGCGAAGGTACTGGCCGTTCTTCCATACGGAACAAATGTGGGACTGGATCAGGAATTTCTCACGGCGGCCCTTAAGCGCCTGACCGACGGCGCGGCGAAGCTGCGGGTCGGAGGCGTAGAGATCGAAATAATTGATCCCCAGACGCTCCGCCGCATCAAAAAGCTTCGGCGCCATTTGATAATTGTCTTCGGACAGGCCCTCGCAGCCCATACCGATGACGCTGACATTTAAGCCAGTATTTCCAAGCTTGCGGTATTCCATCAATCTTATTTTCCTTCCGGAGCATTATAGTTCGGGTTTTCCACGACCTTAACGATCCCCTTCTTCCACAGGATGCGCGCGCACAGGATGGAAAGCGGGATCATGATCAGCAGCAGGTAGCCGGCCATTCCGGAGGACGCGATGCCCGCGATCGTGAGCAGCGACACCAGAAGCGCCGGAATCGCGATGATCAGCAGCTTGTTCTTCACATAGGTCGGAGCGTTGCCGCGGCCTAAGATACCCAGCGACATGCAGCCGAACAGAGCCGGAAGGATATAGCCGCTGGCGGTGGATACCACCTCATTCTGCAGGATGCCCTGCAGCGGCGCGATCAGCAGAAGTCCCAGCGCCAGAACCACGATGGTAACAATGGAGGACACACAGGTGGAGATCAGCGCGATGGCGTCGCCCTCGGTGGTATTCTGTTCGACCTTCGCCACCTTCTGCGCTTCCATCGCGCAGGGGATCTTCAGGTTCATCAGGTTGCCGGTAGCGAACGTCAGATAGGAAGAGGAACCCAAAAGGGGCGTGTAGCTTCCTACCTCCGCGAAACCGGTGGGCACCATCAGCGCCATAATGGACACCAGGCCCGGAAGCAACTGCTTAAACGACGGCCAGCAGCCGTAGACCGCGCAGATGATCAGCGGAATGCAGAATGTATACAGGACGAACAGCAGCATAAAGACGCGGCCCGTCTTATGGGACCAGTGGATAAATGGATCAAGCTGCACCTTCGGCGCGGCGGTTTTCTCTTTTTTACTCATCGTTTTCTCCTCCTTTTCCTATTTGAACAGTCCGTCCCACATAACGCTGGACGCCATACTCAGGATCAGTACGATCGCCATCGTAAAATTGGCCAGAACCGGCAGCTTCTTGCTGGCGATGCCCAAAAGGATCGTAAGGATCATGCTGGTAAATAAGGTCAATGCTGTCGGCAGCTCCGTGAAGATCAGGATCGGAATATAGACCGCGAACATGGCCAGATAGAATACGCCGGAGAATACCTGGCCCCAGTCGCCCTTGCCGCTCTTGACCTTCATGATGCCGGTAGAGTATTTCTCCGCCAGGATCGCCACCAGAACGGGGCCGGACAGGACGCCGACGGTCATAACGATCATAACGGCCGCGAAGACCGACGGATCGGAGGAAAGCACCTGAGACAGGGATACGCCGATGCCGGACGCGGTGTAGTCGGCGGCCATGATCTCATAGGACAGAGATCCGATGACCGAAAGCCTCCACCAGGGCCAGGCGGCACCCAGGGATACGGACAATGTGATGAAGCCAAGAAGAATCGCCAGGCTGGGGACCAACGAGGACGTAATCGACGTCTTCACGACATTGGAGATCGTCTCCTCCGATACGCCCAGCTCCAGGCAGCGCTTTCTGGCCTTGAAAAAGCTGTACAGCGCGAATACGATGATGAAAACCAGTCCGATCGCGATCAGAATATACAGCAGCGGACTATTGGCTATGGTTGCTCCTGTCATAATACATACCTTCTTTCTTTTTTGGTGAAATTTATTTGTGCTCGGCCAGCCAGCGGTACGCGAAATACGCGTAGGAGGCGGTGCCGATGTACAGTACGGAATCGTCAAATCTCGCCTTGGGATGGTGCTGCGGATAGAGGAAGCCCTCGTTCGCGTTGCCCGCGCCCAGGAACAGGCCGATGGTCGGAACCTTCACGCTGACGAAAGCGAAATCTTCGCTGCCTCCCCCGATCTTGCTGCCTCCCATGGGCGGCAGAACGGCCTGACCCAGAAGCTCGGTCAGATAGCGACGGGCGGAATCGGACATCTCATTGTCCGCTATCATCGGCGGGCAGGAAGCCAGGAATTCCACCTGAGCCTCGGCACGAAATACCTTCGCGGTGCCTTCGGCAATCTCCGTCAGACGCTTCCTGGCGAAGTCCACCATTTCCACCGAACCGGCACGGATGGTTCCCTCCATCATAGCCGTATCCGGGATCACATTGCTGGCATTGCCGGCCTGAAAAATACCGGGCGTGATCACCAGAAAATCTCCCGGCGTGATCTCGCGGGCGTGAATCTCCTGCAGGGCCAGATGGATGTGCGCCAAAGCCGTGATCGGGTCGACGGACAGATTCGGCATGGCTCCGTGGCCGCCCTTGCCCTTCACGGTAATACGGAAATGATCGCTGGAGGCGGAACCGGTGCCGCCCTCGGGGATCATCAGGGTTCCCTTCGGGATCGGAACTCCGGTAGTCACATGGATCATCAGCGCGCCGTCCACATGGGGATTCTCCAGAACGCCGTGTTCGATCATGTTGCTGGAACCGGCCAGGATCTCTTCCGCCGGCTGGAACATCAGCTTCACCTGACCTTCCAGCAGGCTCTCATTGTCCTTAAGGAGTTTCGCCGCGCCCAGAAGCATGGCCGTATGCATATCATGTCCGCAGGCGTGCATCTTGCCCGGACACTGGGACTTATAGGGGACGTCCGCTTCTTCCTCGACCGGAAGCGCGTCCATGTCGCCGCGCAGCAGGATCGTCTTGCCGCCGGATTTTCCCAGAAGCACGGTTAAGCCTTCCCCGCACGGAACCGGTTCGCAACCCATCTCCTCCAGACGGGCCCTGACAAATTCCCTGGTAAACGTCAGGTCGAAGCCCAGCTCCGGATGCTGGTGCAGCTCGCGCCGCCACGCGGTCATCTCTGCTTCCATGGCCCGCGCCGCTTCCAAAAAATGCTGTTTCATCTCTGCCATTCCACATTCTCCTTTTCTCTTGATAATATATAATTACAGGAGCCGGTCGATCTGCTCCTCAATTACCGGTATCTTCTTTACCTGCGGATCACGGATCAGACGTCCGCCGCAGGCTACCATTTCCACATTCCGCAGAGCCCTAAGATCATCTAAGGGGTTGTCCTTCACCACGATCAGATCCGCCGCCTTGCCTTCCTCGACCGAACCGGTCTCGTCGTCGATCCCCAGGATTCTGGCGTTCTGCAGGGTTCCGCAGAAGATCGCATAAGCATTGGAAACGCCCACATATTTGGCGAACCAGTATAATTCTGCCCAGGTATTGTACTGGGATACAAAGGGACAAGAAGCATCGGTGCCCAGCCCCACCGGGATCCCGTTCGCCACTGCGGTCTTCGCGCCGGAGATGACGCCGTCAGCCACGATTCTGGAATTGACCTGCGCCATCGGCGACAGCATCGTGACGGACGCATCCAGCTCGGACAGGGGCAGCGCTGGGGAAATGGTACAGATCAGGGCCGCATTCCTCTCCCGGAACAGACTGATCAGCTCCTCATCCAGGGGAGCGCCGTGTTCGATCGTATCCACGCCGCCCTGAAGCGCCACGCGGATGCCCTCACTGCTCTCCGTGTGAGACGCCACCTTAAGACCGTGGGCGTGAGCCGTATCGCAGACCGCCTTTGTCTGTTCCAGACTCATCTTCAGTTCGCCCGGCTCGCCTTCCTTCTTTGCGTCCATGACGCCGCCGGTCACACAGGTCTTGATCAGATCCGGATGATGAGAACAGACCTCCTCCGTCCTGGCCCGCAGCTCCAAAGGCGAGCTGCCGATGATCGCGAAGGTACCGTCGCCATGGCCGCCGGGAACCGTCACGGCAGGTCCGGACACCAGCGTACGGGGCGCCTCGATCCTACCGGCCGCCACCATATCGCGGACCGCGATATCACTGTAGAACAGATCGCCTACGCCGCGGACCGTCGTCACGCCGGAATGGAGGATTGTTTTTAAGTTGCTCTTTATCATACTGCGCAGCACAACGCCCCCGGCGCCGGTCGACGCAAAGCGGATGATTGCCTTCTGCGCACCGCCGCCGCCCATGGATTTGCTGGGGCGCCCGGTGCCGAACAGATGGGCGTGCATATTGATCATACCGGGAAGCACATATTTCCCTCCCAGATCAATTACCTCATAGCCATCCGGCCCGGCCACGTCCGCGCCGGTGATCTTGCGGATCCGGCCGTTCTTCACCCATACGGCCGCGTTCTCCCTGACAGTCTCGCTGCCGGTTCCGTCTACGATCCTGCAGTTTCTCAGAACATATTTCAATGAATGCGCCTCCTTTATATACCGAAAATCATTTACGGGCCTGCGTTCTATGCAATAAAAGCCTCCGCATCGCCTTTGATGCGGAAGCTTGCATAATTATACATCAATTTCAGGGCAGGGTCAATCTGTTTTGCGAAAATTAAGCCGGCGATAACGTGTCTGCAAAAATGCGGCCACGCGTTTATCGCATTTATCTGCCGCCCGGCTGCATCGGCGGTTTCCGCAGGAATACCTCCGCCACCGCCAGATCCTCCGGCGTGGTGACCTTGATATTCTCATAGCTGCCGCAGATCAGACGGGCGCGGCGGCCCATAAACTTCTCGACGACCATGGCGTCGTCGGTGATGGCAGGAGGCTGGTTGATTGACGCGGCGGGTGTACTGCCGGCCAAAACGCCAATTCCTGCAGCCAAACCAGGAGCTGCTGACGCGGTAACAACACCTGCCACATTGCCGGAAGACGCCTCGTTGCCGGAAGACGCCTCGTTGCCGGAAGACACTTCCGTGTCGGAAGATACAACATTGCCGGAAAATAACGCGCCGCCATCCCGATCCGCGTCCGGCTCCAGGAATCTCCGATACGCCTCATAAACCAGCGGATAGGAAAACGCCTGCGGCGTCTGCATCGCCCAGAGACTGCTGCGGGGCGGCGTTTC
>CANREE010000115.1 GCA_947629545.1 uncultured Lachnospiraceae bacterium
ACCGTAAAGGTCTCTCTCGCTCCGCCGTTCTGGCGCTTGATCACGGTTCCCTCAAAGATCTGGATCCTCTCGCGGTTTCCTTCCTTGATCAGGTTGTGTACGCGGACGGTGTCGCCTACGCGGAACTCCGGTACCTTCTCTTTCAGCTGCGCTGCCTCGATGTTCTTAATAATGTCGTTCATGTGGATCTCCTTCCATCTATTTGATGTTCTTAATACGAGAATTTGCCGTAACAGAGGACCATCGCTTATTTGTCACAATATGAAATTTTAACATAGGTTTCCTGCAATTGCAAGCACTTTTTCAAAATTCTGGTCATCCGGTCACCCGGAAATTCCGGCCGCCGGCGCCTGCCGCGAATCCCGGTCACTCCCCGGTCTCAGGACCGATATCCCCGCCGGCGGCTTCCGCGCGGAGTTCTGCCAGATATTCCCTCTCCTTCTTCGAGAGATTCGCCTCCCCGAGAAGATCCGGCCGCCGCTCGAACGTGCGTTTCACGGACTGAAGCCTTCTCCATGTCTCGATATTCTTATGATGGCCGGTCAGAAGCACTTCCGGAACCTTCATCCCCTGATAATCCTCCGGGCGGGAATACTGCGGATATTCCAGCAAATTGTCATGGAAGGACTCGATCTCCGCCGAAGCATCGTTGTGCAGGACGCCCGGCACCAGCCGTGAGATACAGTCGATCATCACCATCGCCGGCAATTCCCCGCCTGTCAGCACATAATCGCCGATGGACAGATTTTCAGTCCCAAGCAGTTCAAGGGCCCGCTCATCTACGCCCTCATAATGCCCGCAGAGAAAGACGAGATCCTCCTCCGCCGCCAGTTCCTGCGCGACTGCCTGGTTAAAGACCCGGCCCTGCGGCGTCATATAGAGTACGCGCGGCCGCTTCCCGATACGCGCGCACAGCGCCTCATAGCAGTCGATGATCGGCGCCGCCAGCATGACCTGGCCCGCGCCTCCGCCGTAAGGGGCGTCATCCACCTGACCGTGTTTATTGATCGCGTAGTCGCGGATGTTGACCGCTTCCACCGAGATCGCGCCCTTTTCGATCGCGCGACCGGTGATGCTGGTACCCAGACCGTCCATGACCATATCCGGGAATAATGTCATGATGTAGAAATTCATGCGTCCTCTCCTTTATGTCACGCACGCCGCGCTGCCGCTACAGATCGAGCAGTCCCTCCAGCACGTGTACCGTGATCTTTCCCGCCTCCAGATCCGTATCCAGAATACATTGCCTGATCGCCGGCAGGAGCACTTCCTTTCCGGAATCCGTCTTTACCACATAGACGTCATTCGCACCGGTCTTAAGCACATCAAAAAGCGTGCCCAGCCGCTCTCCTTCATTCGTCATTACCGTAAGGCCGATCAGATCAGCAATAAAATATTCATCCGGTTCCAGCTCCACAGCGTTCTCGCGTGTCACAAAAAGATCCCTGCCCTTATATATCTCAATATCGTTGATATCATCCAACCCTTTAAACTTCACGATGACCATATTCTTAAAGAAACGGACCTGCTCCACTTCCATCGGCCTGAGTTCCCGGCCGGTGTCCAAAAGCACGTCCTTAAGCTTCCGAAAACGCCCCGGATCGTCTGTTGTGGGAAATACCTTCACTTCTCCGCGGATCCCGTGCGTCGAGGTAATGACTCCCACCCGAAATCTCTGTTCCATACCGTTCCTTTCATCGAAGAGGACTGCCGAAAGCCGACTTACGCCATACCGCGTATTGTCAGCCGGCTTTCGGCAGTCCCCGCCTCATCACTCAATCTCGACTGCCACTTTCTTATCGTCCTTCGCGGCCGCAGCCTTCACGACGGAACGTATGGCCTTCGCGATCCTGCCCTGCTTTCCAATAACTTTACCCATATCGGAAGGAGCCACCTTAAGTTCAATGATGGTCTCTCCATCCTTCTCGGTTTCGGTGACGGTCACTTCCTCCGGGTGTTCCACCAGAGCTTTTGCCATAACTTCAACTAATTCTTTCATCATCCTTCACCTCAATTACTGGATACCAGCCAGCTTTAAGAGCTTCGCGACTCTGTCTGTAGGCTGAGCGCCGTTGGCTAACCATTTCTTCGCTGCTTCCTCATTGAATTTGATCTCGCTCGGTTCCTTATTCGGGTCATAGTAACCAATTTCCTCAATAAATCTTCCGTCTCTGGGAGATCTGGAATCAGCGACGATCACTCTATAGAAAGGCGCCTTCTTCTGGCCCATCCTTCTAAGCCTCATCTTCACTGCCATGTCAGTTTCACCTCCTTATCTTCACAAATGTCTCTGCGGTAACCGGATGTTCTCCGCCGCCGCAGGTATCTTCTGTCGCGATCCGGCGCCCTTTCGGCGGACCGCATCTATGGAAAAGCAGATATTCTCCGCTCTGCCAGCTTATCATGCGGGAAACACTAAAACGGCAGTTTGCCGAACATCCCGCCAAGTCCGCCCATCATGCCGCGGCGTTTCCTGCCGCCCATCATGCCGGGCATCTGCTTCATCATCTTCTTCATCTGGTCGAACTGCTTGACGATCCGGTTCACTTCGCTGATATCCACGCCCGCCCCCCTGGCGATGCGCTGCTTGCGGGAAGGATTTAAGATCGCGGGGTTGGCCCGCTCCTGCTTCGTCATCGAAAGGATTATGGCCTCCACCCGATCCATCGCGGATTCGTCCACCTCAGGACTGCCTTTCATCTGCGGGATCCCCGGCATCATGCCCAGAATGCTGTTCATGCCGCCCATCTTTTTGATCTGGCGCATCTGTTCCAGAAAATCGTTAAAGTCAAATTCAGCCTTACGAAGTTTCTGGCTCATCTCACGGGCCTTCGCTTCGTCGACCTCCATCTCTGCCTTCTCGATCAGAGAAAGGATGTCGCCCATGCCCAGAATCCGCGACGCCATCCGGTCCGGATAGAACTGTTCCAGATCCGACAGTTTCTCGCCCATACCGACATAGAGGATCGGTCTGCCGGTCACAGCCTTAACGGATAATGCCGCGCCGCCTCTGGTATCGCCGTCCATCTTCGTTAATATAACGCCGTCTATCCCTACTTTGTTCTGGAAATTCTCAGCGACATTCACCGCATCCTGACCGGTCATGGCATCCACAACAAGAATAGACTGATCGACTTTCACCGCTTCCCGGATCTTCTGCAGTTCCTGCATCATTTCCTCGTCAATGTGCAGACGGCCGGCCGTATCCAGGATCACCACGTTCAGGCCATTCTTTCCCGCATAGTCCACGGCGGCTTCCGCAATCTCCACAGGACTGTGCGAATTCTCCATCGCGAAGACCGGCACGCCCTGCTTCTCGCCGTTGATCTTCAGCTGTTCGACCGCCGCCGGGCGATAGACGTCACAGGCTGCCAGCAGCGGCTTGCGTCCTCTGGACTTTAGCTTTCCGGCGATCTTGGCCGCGGTCGTCGTCTTGCCCGCGCCCTGCAGGCCTTCCATCAGAATGACCGTGATCTCATTTCCGGGCCTCAGGGCGATCTCCGTCGTCTCACTGCCCATCAGCCTGATCAGTTCCTCATGGACAATCTTAATCACCGTCTGACCGGGCGTCAGGCTTCCGAGAACCTCCTCGCCGACAGCCCGCTCCTGAACGGAAGCGATAAACTGTTTGACCACCTTAAAGCTGACGTCGGCTTCCAGAAGCGCCATCTTCACTTCCCGCAGCGCGGACTTCACATCCGCTTCGGTAAGCCGGCCCTTGCCCTTCAGGCTCTTGAATATATTCTGAAGTTTGTCCGACAGACTTTCAAACGCCATAGCTCCTCCTTACAATGTGCTGATCTCCTCCGCGATCTGTCCGATCTCGTCCATCAGGCCGAGATCATGCTCTGCCTTCGCCCTCTCTGCCAGCCTCCGGATCCGCTCCGCCATTCCCTTCGTCCGGCGGAACTTTTCCACAAGCCCCAGCTTCTCCTCATAGGCGCCCAGAATCCTGTCGCAGCGCTTCACCAGATCGTGAACGCCCTGTCTGCTGATCCCTTCCTCCTCCGCGATCTCGCCCAGCGACATGTCCTCGAATACGATACTCTCGTAGATCTGCTGCTGCCGTTTTGTCAGGAGCTCCCCATAAAAATCATACAGCATGGCCTGCTCGCCGATCGTCTTCATAGCTCTCACCCCGGATATCATACACGATATCCTGCATGGTGTCAAGTGTTTTTACTTTACACAAAAAACTCCCGCCCGGATGCCGGTCATCCGGACAGGAGTTTTCATGTTATCCGCACGCTTCGATGCGCTCAATAATAAATTTTTCCACCTCCGCCGTCGTGATTCCCAGCGGAATCGCCAGTTCACTGAACAGATTCTCCTTCGCCTTCTTCATATACCGCTCATCGACTTCCGTCATACGTTTTCCGCGGTTTAAGCGGTCCTTCTTCCGCGAATAAAGCGTCTTCAGTACTCCGACGCATTCCCTGCTGTCACAGGATTTCAAAGCCTCCTTGTAACAGTTTTCCCGCTGCTTGTCATCCCCGACCCGGAGGCTTGCGATCTCGCGGATCCCGTCGATCAGGTCATAGGCTTCCTCGCTGGTCATGATCCGCCGCATAACGTTTTTATTGCCCTCCACAGGCGTGATGATCCGGCTTCCGTTTACCGCCGCCGGTTCCAAAACGTAATACAGTTTACTCGCGGACAATGCGTCCGTCCTCATCTCTGTGATATCGCTCACACGGCATACTCCCGTCAATCCGTACACGATATATTCGCCCTTTTCAAACAAATCCGATCATCCTTTCTCATTATACAAACACTGATTTCGGGCTCTTATACTGCTGATATCGTTCCTTTGCACAGGCCGGCTTTTATACCTGCCTCTTTTGCACGGTGCAACGAATTGATCTCATTCCCAAAGATTCATCTGTCGGAAAATCCCTTCCGACAGACTGCCAGCCGCCTTCTGAATGGAAAAGCCGGCTCTCACCTGCCAAGCTCTTCAAGCAGACATGCGGTAAGCTCACCTACCGTCCTTACGATCCTGTACGCCTGCACCTCCTCCAACTCTTTTCTGTTTCCGTATCCGAACAGGACGCCGACACAGTCCAGGCCGTTTGCGCGGGCGCCGAGAACATCATGCTCCCGGTCGCCTGTCATCAGCACCTGCCTGCGGTCGTCCACACCAATGGTTTCCAGAGCATAGCGGATCACATCCGCTTTGGTCGCACGGTCCGTTTCATTCATAGCGGCCCCGCACACATGGTCAAAATACGACTCCAGACCAAAATGGGAAATGATCTGCACCGCGAAATCCTCTGGCTTCGAGGTTGCCACCGCCAGATACGCCCCCGCGTCCTTAAGCCGCGAAAGCATCTCGGGGATCCCGTCATACACCGCATTCTCATAGATTCCCCTGACCGTATAATACTCACGGTAGCGGCCGATCGCCTCCATCGCCTGTTCTTCCGAAAAGTTATAGTACCTTATGAAACTGTCCCGAAGCGGCGGCCCGATGAATGGATAAAGCTTCGTCAGATCCGGTTCTTCGATCCCATACGAGCGAAGCGCATACTGAACCGATTTCGTGATGCCGATTCCCGGATCCGTCAAAGTGCCGTCCAAGTCAAACAGGAGATAGTTTCTCTCCATGGTCTGTCACTCCTCCGCTGCCAATCGTTTCAGGAGAAATCAACAGAAAAGGGGCGCCGCAACAGCAGTATCTTCTCTACTGTGCGGTTCCCCCTGTATTCCGTTAAGACAATCTCCCCTTTATGTAGATATTATCGCACATTTTAGGCATAAAGTCAAGTTTTCATTTGAAAAATTCATGCCGGTCATGTAGGTTTACAATACATGTGTTACAACTGAATAATTAATAAAGCAGAGATCCCTCTTTTGTGTTATATTTTAGTC
>CANREE010000116.1 GCA_947629545.1 uncultured Lachnospiraceae bacterium
CTCCTGCGCGTGGCAAGCCGCGCCGGTCAGCTGGAATCCATCCTGCGCAAGCTGGCCGACGATTATGACCAGAAGACAGAAGACGCCCTGGATTCCATGGTGGCCCGCCTGGAGCCGGCCATCGTTACGATTCTTGCCGTGGCAGTCGGTCTGGTGCTCCTGTCCGTCATGCTTCCGTTAGCCGGCATTCTGTCCGCGATCGGGTAAGGAGGCGCAGACGATGATTCATGTGGTTCGGCAGAAGAAGAAATTTCCCATTATCAGCCTTTTGGGTTCCGCGGTCCTCATCGCGGGATGCCTCTATTTATTCACGGTAGGTACCGGCGGCGTAGCCGAACGTACGAAGGAAGAGAATCTGAACGCACTGGTGGAGGCGGTAAAGCGGGCCTCCGTCCAGTGTTATGCCATTGAAGGGCGGTATCCGCCCAGCGTGGAATATCTGGAGGAGCATTACGGCATTTCCATCGACCGGAAAGCCTATAATGTCTTCTACAGCGGATGGGCCAGCAACATCATGCCGGACATCACGATTATCCCGGTTGTAGAGGAGGACGAGTGATGGCGAATGAGTCAGCTTCCAGACGGCCTTCCCGGGGAGCGGAGCAGCTGTTTCCGGCTCTGCTGTTTTTTGTGTTCCTGATCTGTACTATATTTACAATCCTGATCGGCAGCCGCGTCTACGAGAACATCCGCGGGCGTGACAACGCGTCCTTCGAGACAGACACGGCTCTTGCCTATATCACCAACAAAGTACGCCAGAATGATAAGCAGGATGCCATTGAAGTGCGCGATGTCAATGGTTGTTCGGTTCTTGTCATGCTTTCCCGATACGGCAATACGGATTATGAGACCTGGATCTATGAAAGCGGCGGCCAGCTGAAACTGAAAGAGCTGTTTTCCCGGACAGACAGCGGTCTGGGCGTGGACGACGGACTCGATATCATGGACTGCCGCAGGCTGACCTTCGCCATCGAAGAACGGAAAGGCGGCGACCGTATCCTGACCATCAACCTTGGCGACAGCGATGAGGCCAGACTGCTGCTGCGCAGCAGCGGCGTTGCACAGAACCACAGCAGTGTTGCCGACAGCAACAGCGAAACACAGAACGGCGCCATCGATACCGCCAGCACCGGCGATACCCAGAACCTCATAGGCGATGCCGCCAGTACCGTTCAGGAAGGAGGGGCTGCTTCATGAAAAAGCGGGAACGTCCTTCTTATGCATTTTTGATGGAAATGATGTGGGTATGTGCGTTTTTCCTGATTTGTGCCTGCATCTTTGTATTGGCCTTTGCGAAGGCGGAACAGATGAGCCGCAAGGCGGAGACATTGAACAAGGCTACGCTGGCTGCCTCCAATGCCATCGAGGAAATCTGCGCTTCCTTCGACAGCGCCGTCAACGAAGCAGGATTTGACGCTGTTGCCAACGGACAAACCGGATTTGCGGCAGAGACAGAACGCATCAGCGCTGCCTGTTCCACGGATACATTTACCCTGAAAATAACAGCCGACATGGCGGACGGACTGCTGACTGTTGTCGTAGAAGCGACGGACACGCGGGACGGCGAGATTCTGTGTACGTTAAACGGCGCGCGCGCGGCGGCGCTTTCTTCCGCACGCTCCGGCGGGACGGAAACATCTGCCGCCGCAACCGCAGGAAGGAGGCCGCTATGAAGAATCGTATCTCCATCGGCATCTCCTCGATCGTGCTGATCTTCCTGATCCTGTGTCTGGCGGTGTTCAGCCTTCTAAGCTTAAGCGACGCCAAAACAGCCCTGTCCTTCTCCGAGCGCCACACGGACGCCGTACGCATTTACTACGAGGCCGACGCACAGGCGCAGACATTTATCCGCGATTACCGGAAGGCACTGACCGGCAGCATGACAGCCCCTGGCGCAGGCGCTGAGCCTGGCGGCATGACAGCTACCGGCACAGACGCCGAATCCGGCAGCACCGCCGGCAAGACTTCTGCCGCAGCCGGGGACGGACAGCTGGCCGTCTCGCAGGAGATTGCATCGTCTGCCGCTCAGACCGCCGCCCAGTCGCTTCCGGAAGGCTATGCTGTCTCTGTATCAGAGGACAGCGTTGTCCACTGCGATGTGCCGCTCGCAAACGGTCAGACGCTCCGTATGGAACTGAGCGGAACCGGCGATAAAGTGCTGGCCTACTATATTTTTAACAGCACCGAATACGTCATCGATACGCGTATGCCGGTATTTGGCTCGGATCTGGCCCAGCCGCCCCGGTAAGCATCCGGATTCCCCGCGAACCGCAGACCGGCGGCAACATCCTTTTAATTTGAATCATTCAGGAAAGGAAGCCCTTACTATGAACATACAGGAAATCTTAAAACAGGCAGTTGAACAGGAGGCCTCTGACATCTTCATGATTCCCGGCATCCCGATCTCCATGAAGGTCCACGGCCAGATCCGCCCGATGAACAGCGAGCGCATTTTCCCGGACGCCATGGATGTCCTGATCACCGAGATTTATGAAATCAGCAATCACCGCAAGATGGACCGTATCCTGGAATGCGGCGACGACGATTTCTCCTTCGCACTTCCGGGTCTGTCCCGTTTCCGCGCCAGCATCATGAAGCAGCGCGGTTCCCTGGGCGCCATCATTCGTATCGTCCGGTTTGAACTTCCGGATTACACCCAGCTGGGCATCCCGGACGGCGTCATGAAGATCTCGACGCTGAAGAAGGGCCTGGTGCTGGTGACCGGCGCTGCAGGCAGCGGCAAATCCACAACATTGGCCTGCGTCATTGACAAGATCAATCACGAGCGCGGCGCCCATATCATCACGCTGGAAGACCCCATCGAGTACCTGCACCGCCACGACAAATCCGTCGTGACCCAGCGTGAGATCGGTCAGGACACCGAGAGCTACGTCAACGGCCTCCGCGCCGCCCTGCGCCAGGCGCCGGACGTCATCCTCCTGGGCGAAATGCGTGACTACGAGACGATCCGCATCGCCATGACAGCGGCGGAGACCGGCCATCTGGTCATCTCCACGCTGCATACCGTCGGCGCGGCCAACACCATCGACCGTATTGTGGACGTATTCCCGCCGGACGGCCAGCAGCAGGTCCGCGTCCAGCTGTCCATGGTGCTGCAGGCGGTCATTTCCCAGCAGCTTCTGACCACGAAGGACAGTAAGCTGGCCCCCGCGTTCGAGATCATGTATCTGAACAACGCCATCCGCAACATGATCCGCGAGAACAAGATCCACCAGATCGACAATGTAATCGCGACCAGCATGTCGGAAGGCATGGTCAGCATGAACAACAGCCTCCTGCGCCTGTTCCAGCAGGGCAGGATCGACAAGGAGACCTGTATCAATTACAGTACCGATCCGGATCAGATGCGGATGAGACTGATCTGATTCTGACCGTCTTCTCTTATTTGTCACTGTATGAACAAACAAAGCTGGGCATCGCCGGCCCTCTGCCGCGCAGAAATTCAAGCATGGAAATAAAAACGCACGCATACGCCAGTTGTGTCGACGGCGCTGCGTGCGTTCAAATTTAATTAACGATCGTATATCCCTCGTAAACCTCCGTAAATTCCGCCGCAGGGTCATTCGCGTGGATCTCATCTCCCAGCCGGTATATCGAATACACCGCGCCTGCGTCCGCTGCGACACCGTCCGCGTCCGCTGCGGCAGACGCCGCAGAAGCCCCTTCTTTTCCGCCCCTCTCTCCCGCCAGCGCCTCCACCGCGCCAGCGTCGAATTCATCCGCGATGTATACCGGAATCATCGACAGGAGGATATCCGCGCAGCCTGCGCTGTCATCGTAGGTATACGACACCAGGCTGCTGACGGAATTCCGGCAGAGTCCGTCCTGCGGATCGATATAGGCGGTGCGAATCTCGCCGCCAGCCGTCTGATAATAATGCTGACGGTCCAGGGAATTCATCGCGTAATCGCGCAGATATACCAGACTTACCGGGCCGCGGTACTGAAGCACAGCCAGCGGAAGGATCTGAGCGGCCGCTTCCTCCCCGCCGGTCTTTGCCAACCCCGCGGCTTCTTCGCGCCCAGCCGCCTCCTGACCGACAGCTTCCTGACCTCCGCCCGCCCAGTCATAGACCTGGAACGAATAACCGATCTCACGCCCGTCCAGATTCCTCACGAAGCCGTCAAAGCTCGAAATGCTTCCGTGGGTAAAGCCCGCCGCACTCATGGTTTCCGCCAGATAATCAACGATAAACGCGTTCTTCATCCAGTAGAAATCGATAAAGCTGTCGATCTCATTCTCTGCCGCGAACGCCAGATATTCCTGAGACACGTTAAGCCGCACCTGTCCGCTGCCCAACAGCTCCAGATCCACCGCCGCGGGATTATTGGCGTAGGCCAGGACTTCCCCGAAATACGCCGCCACATCGTCATTGGCCCGCGGATCAAATTCTTCCGCCTGCTGATCCGACCCGCTCGCGAACAGATTGTCATAAACCTCATATACCGCTGGCAGATACAGCCACCGGCCCCCGGCGGCCTCCAGCTTCGCAAGCGCCTCGTAAAGCGGCGGATCCACCGTGACGGTCTCATTCGGATGATCGTTGAGGAAGCGGACGCTGCCCATCGCCGCTGCGGCCTTTTTATTGCCGTTCTCTGCGGCCGCAATGCCGTGGATCTCCTGCACCGATCCGGCCGCAGCGGTTCCGTCCGCCCTCGGTTCTTCTGCGCTGCTGCCTTCCGCCCGCACATTCTCAAACATCCAGAACGCCTTTTCCGCCGCTTCCGTATACGCGGCCGTCACCGCCCGTTTTTCCTGCAGGGCCGAGCCGCCGCCCGCCCCCACCTCATACAGAAATGTAAAATCCCCGCCGCAGTTCAGCTCCGACGTACTGACCTTAATCTCCGTCCAGCCCGTATCTCCCCGCACAAGATTCACGAAAAAGTACGCCAGCGCCCCCGCGCCGATCAGAAGAAACACGGCCGCAGCGATAAGTCTGCGGCCGATGTGTTTCTCGGAAATCTCTACTTTCTCTACGGGTCTGACATAGGGCTGCCGGTTTCTCACCGTTCTGCCCATATGCTACACCACCGCCAATATCAGCAATAGCAGGAAGATCACAAGAATCACTGCCAGCACGATAAGTCCCAGCACAGCGCCCTTAAAGCATGCCTTCGCGTTTCTCTTGTGCCTGAAATGCTTAAATACCGCCCCCGCGATCAGACCAAGGATCGGCAGGAAGAACGAAAGCACCGTGTACCAGAAGCTTCCGGTATCGTGGGTCGGCGCCTGAAGGAATTCCTCCAGCTCCTTCGCCATCTTCTTCTCCTGGGCCTCCTCGGCAGCCTTACGGGCTTCCGCGGCCTTCTCCACCTCATCCGGCGACACGATCGTGACGGCCTTCACCGGCTCGCCTTTCTCGCGGAGCGCCTTATACTTCTCGATCTCCGCCTTATTGCCGTAGACCCAGTGGTCATGGCCGATGTTCACAAATTCCGGCTTATCCACACTGTAGTCATGGATTGACGGATCGTA
>CANREE010000117.1 GCA_947629545.1 uncultured Lachnospiraceae bacterium
GCCCGCTCCCTGGCTCCCGGCACATGGTCCAGGATCCAGGCGATCTTGCTTCCGGAGAAATAGGCGTCCGGGATCAGACCGGTGATCTCCTGCACCTTCTCCGCCATGCCGTCCTCCTTCAGCCGCTCGATCCGGTCCGAAGTCCTGCGGCACTGCCAGACAATGGCGTTGTAGATCGGGCGGCCGGTCTTCCGGTCCCAGACAATGGTGGTCTCCCGCTGGTTCGTGATGCCGATGGCCTCAATATCGGTAATGGCCGCGCCGACGCCGCTGACCGCCTCCATCATCACGCTCATCTGGGACGACCAGATCTCAAGCGGATCGTGCTCCACCCAGCCCGGCTGGGGATAGATCTGCTTAAACTCCTTCTGCGCCACGCTGACGATGCTGCCCGACTTGTCGAACAGAATGCAGCGGGAACTGGTGGTTCCCTGGTCCAGAGCCATAATGTATTTTGCCATGGTGTGCCCTCCTTTTATCCTTCCGCGTCTGCAAATCGCTTTCCGAACATTTCTTTGATCCTGCTAATGATTCACACATTTGCGTTTCCATATATCAATTATACTTATTTATTATCATCTTATCAAGATTTTTGGGATGAAATTCCCTGATAAAATCCACGAGTCAAATACATCTTCCGTCCTTCCATGTCAGACAACGGCACACCCCTTTCATCAGCCGCCATCCCTGGATCGCCAGCGTCGGAAGCACCGCGAGAAAGCCGACGCAGATCAGCTGCTCCCGGTTCAGATCTGCCGCCGCGAACATCACCTGCAGGCCGGGGAGCAGCAGCACGGCCGCCAGCAGAACCATCCCTGCCAGAAATGCCAGAACCGTGTAAATATTGCTGAAAATGCCCAGACGGAACAGGCTTCTGCGGCTGCGGCAGTTGAAACCGTGGAGCAGGCGCGCCAATGTGAGCGTCGCGAAGGCCATTGTGCTGGCCACGGCGGGGCCGCCCGCAAGGGTTCCCGCACTGCCAAATATCTGCCGGATGATACTTCCCGTCGCCGCGGGATCCCCCCACAAACGCACAGGCATTCCTTCAGGCAGACTTCCCGACAATCCGATCCGATACGCGCACAGTGTACACACCGCGATCAGTCCGCCCTGCAGAAGAACGTCACGGATAAATCCGGCCGTCATGATTCCTCTCTTCGGATCCCTCGGCGGCCCGTCCAGAAGCCCTTTTTCCGGCGGTTCCATGCCGATGGCCAGCGCCGGGAGCGAATCCGTCAGCAAATTGATAAAGAGCAGATGAACCGGCGCGAACGGCAGCGGCAGGGCCAGAAGCGTCGTATAGAGAACACAGAGGATCCCGGCCATATTGCCGGAGAGAAGGAACTGAATGGCTCCCAGAATATTCCGGTAGACATTACGGCCGTTGGCCACTGCCTTGATGATCGTGGCGAAGTTGTCATCCGCCAGGATCATGTCCGCCGCATCCTTAGAAACCTCTGTGCCGCCTCTGCCCATGGCAACGCCGATATCCGCCTGTTTAAGCGCAGGGGCGTCATTGACGCCGTCTCCGGTCATTGCGACAATATATCCGCGATTCTGCCAGGCACGGACGATCCGCAGCTTATGCTGGGGCGTGACGCGGGCATAGACGCTGATCTGATCCAGTTGGGCGTCCAGTTCCTGATCGGACATCGCATCCAGTTCCGGGCCGGCCATCTCCGACCCCAGAATCCCGATCTGACGCGCGACTGCCGTTGCCGTCACCTTATGGTCGCCAGTAATCATAATCGTCCGGATTCCGGCTCGCTTCGCGTCCGCGACAGCTTCCGCGCTCTCCGGCCGCGGCGGATCCATCATAGCCGCCATGCCCAGGAAAGTCATGCCGTTTTCCATGGCGCTGCCTGTTTCTGTATTCCTCTCCAATCCCCTTCCGGATGCTCTCCCGATCCCTGCTGCTTCTATTTTTCCGTTTTCTGTTCTTTCAGCATCCAGAAACCGATACGCCATACCCAGCACCCGCAAACCGCGTCCTGAACATTCGTCCATTTGTTCCAGCCAGTATTTCCGTTCGGACAAAGTCAGGCAGCACCGCCCAAGCAGAACATCGGCCGCGCCTTTGCAAAGCAAGAGCCGTCTTCCGCCAAACCGGTGCACCGTGCTCATCATTTTGCGTTCGGAATCAAATGGTATCTCGCTGATCCGCGGATACCGGCGGCGGATCTGCTGCGGGGACAGTCCGCAAGACTGTACCAATTCCAGAAGCGCCAGTTCCGTTGCGTCGCCAACCCCTTGCGCAGGCGCATCCGCAGCCGACCTCTCCGGCTCTGATCTCCCCGCTGCGCCCCTTACCACCATCCCTGCCCAGGCTGAGGATTTATGCGCAGCCGCGCCCTGCCTCTTCGTCATATCTCGCCCCGACAAGTCTGATCTCGCTGCCGAAATTCTTCCCTCTGTCTCCGCCCTCTCAGTCAGCTCCGCATTATTCGCCAGCACGCACGCCTCCAGAAAGAATCGCTGCCGTTCGTCCGCCGGATTAAGCTCCGCCGCCGGAATCATTTTCCCGCCAATCACCGCCTGCTCCACGCGCATGCGGTTCTGCGTCAGCGTACCGGTCTTATCGGTACAGATCACCGACACGCAGCCCAGGCTCTCCACCGCTTTCAGATCCTTGATGATCGCCTGCTCCTTCGCCATCTTCTGCGTCCCCATGGCCTGTACGATCGTAACAATGGAGCCCAACGCCTCCGGAATCGCGGCCACCGCCAGCGCCACCGCGAACAGAAGCGAATCCAGAAGAGACATCCCCCTATAGACAGCCAGAAAAAATACGACCAGACACACGACCATGATGGCCGCCGCCAGGCGGCCGGAAAACCGGTCCAGGCTGATCTGAAGCGGCGTCCTCTTCTCCTTCGCATGATCCATCAGCGAAGCGATACCGCCGATCTCCGTATCCATGCCGGTGGCGGTTACAATCACGCTTCCCACGCCCGCCGTGACCAGTGAGCCGGAATAGACCATGCAGGTGCGCTCGGCAAGGGGAACGCCGCCTTCTTCCGGCTGTTCTTCAGTTCCGGAGGTTTGCGCAGCTTCACCTGACTTCACAGCCCTCGCCAGTTCACAGCTTCTCTCTGTCCGCAGCCTCCCGCCCGGACGTGCGGCTTCCGTCCTCCTCCTTCCCACCGGTTCCGCCGATTTCTCCACCGCGTCCGACTCTCCGGTCAGAGAGCTCTCATTTATTTTCAGCGCCGTACAGTCAAAAATCCGCCCGTCCGCTGTCACCAGATCCCCAGCCTCCAGATACAGGATATCTCCCGGTACTACTTCCGCCGAAGGGATCTCCCGCCGGCCCCCATCCCTCAGCACCCGCGCCGAAGGCGCCGACAGCGCCCGCAGGCTCTCCAGCGACTTCTCCGCCCGCTGATGCTGCACCGTCCCCAGCACAGCGTTCATTAAAATGACAACAAAAATGACCACCGTACTCTCCACATTGTCCGTCAGCATGGAGATGACGGCGGCCCCGATTAGAATCATTACCAGCAGATCCTGAAACTGCTCAATAAATACCTTCCAGGCCGGCTTGCGGCCGGATTCCCGCAGTCGGTTCTCGCCGTACTGCGACTGACGTTCCCGAACCTGATCACCGGAAAGACCCTGCGCAAGATAGCTTCCCCCAATCCCATCTATTTCTAAGCCTTCAAGCACCTCTTCCACCGTACAGCGATACCATTCCATCATACCGGCCGCCTCTGTTCTCTCTCCCTTCATATCTATGCCGGTGACGTCGAAGTCAGAAATACGTTTGGCATATATTCCGGGCGGCACTTGTATTTCCCTCTGAAATATGCTATCATAGCCTGCGTACCGTAACCGCTGTTCGTCGGGATTCTGCAGGCATCTTCGGTCATTTCGCGGTTCCGGGACCGGTGAGTTCGAGACCTTCCTCACCTAAAACAAAACTAAAGGAGAATGTACCATGAAAAAACAAACAAATGGGGCCGTGTACTACATGGCCGAGGCGGCGATGATCGCTGCCATCTATGTCGCGCTGACGGGACTTGTGGCGCCGTTCGCCTTCGGGCCGGTGCAGTTCCGCGTGTCGGAGGCGCTGTGCGTGCTTCCCTTCTTTACCGCGGCGGCGGTGCCGGGCGTTTCCATCGGCTGCCTGCTGTCCAATCTTCTTTTCGGTGCGGCGATGCCGGATGTGATCTTCGGGACGCTGGCGACCCTCATCGGAGCAGTGATCTCCTATAAGATCCGCGGGCACAAGTGGCTGGTCTGTGTACCGCCGATTCTTTCAAACACAATCATCATTCCCTGGGTGCTGCGGTACGCTTACGGTTCCACGGATCTGATCCCCGTGATGATGGTCACGGTCGGTATCGGCGAAGTGCTGGCCATCGGCGTGATCGGGAATCTGCTGCTGGCGGCGCTTGATAAGTACCGCGGGATCATTTTCAGGAGACAGCCCGCGCGGTAACCCATTTTATATTGTCGCCATCGTCGTAACGAAATCCAATGAAAATACTGTTAGTTGCCGTCAATGCAAAATACATCCATTCCAACCTTGCAGTGCGAAGCCTGAAAATGTACGCGGAGCGGGAAGCCGCGACTGATACGGAAACTGCTGCGGACGACGCTGCCTCGCCCCACATTGATATCGCCGAGTACACCATCAACCAGCCGCCAGATCAAATCCTGCGGGATATTTACGCCCGCAAGCCGGATATGGTCTGTTTTTCATGCTATATCTGGAATATCCGATATATCCGGACGCTGGTGCGCGAGTTAAAAAAGGTGCTGCCGCAGGCAGACATCTGGCTGGGCGGGCCTGAGGTATCTTACGATGCGGTGAAAGTACTGTCGGAGCTTCCGGAAGTGTCAGGCGTAATGAAAGGCGAAGGAGAAGAAACCTTCGCGGAGTTGGTGAAGGCGGGTACGACTCTAAAGGCGCTGCACGGCGCCGATCCTCATGCCGCGCCCGCTCTCCGCGACCGGCTTCTGACGGCGACTCCCGGAATTACATGGCGCGCTTCCTGTGGCTCAGACGCAGAAAAATCCGGATCCGCTTCCGGCAGTCAGACTGCTGAAAAGCCCCGGTCCGTCTATGAAAACCAAATCATCGAAAATCCCTGGCGGCCCGCGATGGACATGAACCTCCTTCCATTCGTCTACGGCGACGCGGAAGACCTGTCCCACCGGATCATTTACTATGAGAGCAGCCGCGGATGCCCGTTTTCCTGCAGTTACTGCCTTTCATCCGTTGATAAACAGTTGCGCTTCCGCGATATGGAACTGGTGAAGCGGGAGCTGCGTTTCTTTCTCGACCGCCGCGTAGCTCAGGTCAAATTCGTGGACCGCACCTTCAACTGCGACCGCCGCCGCGCCATGGAGATCTGGCAGTTTCTGACCGACAATGACAACGGCGTCACGAATTT
>CANREE010000118.1 GCA_947629545.1 uncultured Lachnospiraceae bacterium
CGCGACGGCGGCCCGGACGACGCTGCATGGCAGACGTATCTGGACACGCTGAACAACAACTGCGGCATGGGCGAACTTCAGGCAGTGTACCAGGCGGCTTACGACCGGTACGCGGCGGCGCAGGCGGAATGAGAATTACGAAGGATTTCACTGCAAGGGGAAGAAACGACGGACATGGTACGCATAGGTCTGGTTGTACCGGCAGACCATGAACGCGCCCGGCTTAAAGGAGAGATCAGGCGGAAAAGGCCGCCTGAGGTATGAGAAGTGAAGTAAGGATGACAACAGGGGAGCGTCTTTTGCGGGGCGCTCCCCTGTTGTCGAAAAAGAAGCATTCTGCGGCAGGTTTTATTGTGAGCTGCCGGATTGAACCGGAAAGATTGCTGTATAGCAGCCGGGAGAATAAGATGGAGAATCGCAGCAGGATGCGGAATCAGGAGGAGGTTGGATATGAAACGGATAAGATCGGGGAAATGGGCGGCCGCGTTCCTGGCGGCCGGCCTGGCAGCGCTGCTCATCTCCGGGTGCGGCTCATCCGCCGGCAAAGGTGAGCTTCTGCATCTGGCTTTCAATGAAGGAAAGGGCGCTGAAGTGTCGGACAGCGCCGGGAAACAGGAGAACGCGGAGGTCAAATACGCGTTCACCCATTCGGCGTTTATGGATCCCCGCGATCCCCAGTGGCGGATCTCCGGCGTTGAGGGAGGGTCGCTTCTTTTTGACGGCAGTTCCACCAGCATCGCCTACACGCCGGAGCAGTTAAGCGTCAGCGGCGACGCCTTTTCCGTCAGCGTCTGGGTGGCGCCCAGGACCTTCGAGTGGGACGACCCCAATGCGGCGGAGCAGGGAAATGAGCATCTGACAGCTATCGTCAGCCAGTATAACAAAGACAAAAAGCAGGGCTTTCTGCTGGGATACCAGAGGTTTGGCCGCCTTGCCTTCGAGGTGGGCACCGGCGACAACTGGTATACCCTGTGGGGAGACAACCTTGAGAAATATAAATGGACACAGGTTACAGCCGTATTCGACGGCAAAAGCGGTAATATGGCGTTATATGTGAATGGTCAGAAATCGGCGGAGAAGAGCATTGACGCCGGCTGCGCGATTCAGGCGCCGGAGCGGGAAAACCTGCTGATAGGCAAGAACTCCCACGCGGAGCAGATCGCCGCGGGAACCTACAATATGTTCAGCGGCCAGATGGATGAGCTGAAGCTCTATGACCGGGTGCTTGGCGGGGAGGAGATCGCCGAGACAGCCGGTGTGGAAGGACCGGAGGTGGTCTTCGACGATATCTGGCTGGAAAAGGGCCTCTTAAACGACGACATTTACAAGACCCAGTACCACGGCGGCCCCTACGAGCACTGGATGAACGAGCCCCACGCGCCGGTCTATTATAACGGCAAATACCATCTGTTCTATCAGGCCAACATGACAGGCACCTACTGGCGGAATATCTGCTGGGGGCATCTGGTCAGCGACGATATGGTGAACTGGAAGCCGGTCAAAGAGGCGATCACGCCAACGGAGGGCACCGTCGTTCCCGACGGCGTCTGGTCCGGAGGCGCGGCGCTGGACGCGAACGGAACGCCCCTTCTGTTCTTTACGGCTGGCAACGACAGCTTTGCCAAGGATGGGCTCATTTCTAATCAGAATATCGGCGTGGCCTATCCGGCGGACGTAAGCGACCCGGAACTGACGGACTGGGTGATCTGTGACAAGCTGGCGATTGCTCAGGCCGATGGACAGGGCCGTGCCGGAGAGTTCCGTGATCCCCATATCTGGAAGGAGGGGGATACCTGGTGCATGCTGATCTGCTCCGGAAGTTCTGAAACGGACGGCGGAAGCGCCCTGCTGTACACAACAAATACGCTGGAACTAAAGGACGACGGGACCATCGACATGGACTGGCAGTACAAAGGCCCGGTCTATGAGATGGAGAACCAGCCGGCCACCTTCGGCACCAGCTGGGAGCTGCCGATCATCCTGCCGCTTACCAACGAAGCCGGGACGAAGAGCAAATACATTTTCATGATCTCCCCGGCGCCGGCGGGACTGGCGGACAACAAGGTGTACTATTTTCTGGGGGATTTCGACCTGGAGAGCGGCAGGTTCACGCCGGATCCGGAGTTTGATAACCATCCGGCCCTCCTGGACTATGGTTCCAACGTATTCACCGGCCCCAGCGCCCTGGTGGACCCCGTAAGCGGAGAAACTTACATTTTCAGCATCATGCAGGACCAGCGCAACGGCGCCGAGGAAGGCTCGGCCGGATGGGCCCACTGCGTGGGACTGGCGAGGCGGATCTGGCTGAACGACGAGGGAACCGATGTGATGATGAGTCCCATCGACGCGCTGCATGATCTGGAGGGAAATGTCCTGGCGGAAGGCGAGAATATGACGCTTGAGGAAGCCAACGCCGCCCTGGCCGCGGCGGACAGCGATATGCTTTACCTGCGGATGACCGTGGACGCCGGAAACGCCGGACGGTTCGGCCTTTATGTGAAGAAGGGCGGCACCCGGGACGAGTCCTCCTTCGCGGTGAACGCGGCAAACGGCACCATTGAAGGAAATACGAGGAACCGGGGCAGCGCGGCGTCCACCAGCCTGGTGAACGGACCCCTCGCGCTTGAGGACGGGAAACTGGAATTCGAGATGTACATCGACCGGTCGCTGGTGGAGGCGTTCTTTAACGATACCAAGGCCATCAGCATGCGCTGCTACGGCGACGCGGCGTCTCAGGGGCTGGAGCTGTTCGCGGACGGGGATATTACGGTGGAGAGTCTGTATGTGGCGGAGATGAAGTCGATTTATGAGTAGACGCGGCGGAGATGAAACTGATCTGCGAGTAAATGCTGCGGGGATGCGGCTGTTCTGCGAGCAGATATGACAGATACGAGATCGGTCTGTGAGCAGATGGGACAGGGATAAGATCGATCTGGGAGTAGACGCACCAGAGACGGGATCGATTTGCCGGCAGGCACGCCGCAGGGGCCGGGGAATACAAAAATTTAAGAATAAGTTTACAAAGTATGTGCAGAAAACCAGTTGCATACTTTGCGGGCGTCGTGATAGAATGTCCGTAAGAAAGTGCGAAAATACGCTTAAAAGTTTGAGAAGACAGAGAACTGCGGCCGGAAGCGGCGTTACCGCGAGAGATGGAAACGAAAGAGCCGCGAGAGATGGAACCGGTAAAACTGCGTAAGTTGGAGCTGGAAGAGCGTGTAAGACAGAAGCAGCGGAATCGCGTAAGACGACGTGGCAGAACCGCGTAAGACAGAAACGGCGCACAGGATCGGAGGAACAGAGAAGCATGAGCAGCCAGACATTGCGTGAGGCGCGTAAATACGAAGAAGTTTATGACAAGATGATCCCGCCGGAGGACCGGCCTAAGTTCCATCTGTCGGCCCGGGTCGGCTGGATGAACGATCCCAACGGATTCTCCCGCTATAAGGGCGAGTACCATATGTTCTACCAGTATCATCCGTATTCTACCATGTGGGGTCCTATGCACTGGGCCCACGCGGTTAGCGACGACCTGCTCCACTGGAAGCTCCTGCCCGCGGCCCTGGCGCCGGACGAGATCTATGATAAGGACGGGTGCTTCTCCGGAAGCGCCCTCGAGCTGGACGACGGCCGCCAGCTTCTGATGTATACGGGCGTGCAGAAACAGCAGCAGGCCGACGGGACGTTCCGGGAGGTGCAGACGCAGTGCCTGGCCGTCGGCGACGGCGTAGATTATGTGAAATACGCCCGCAACCCGGTGCTTGACGAGAGGGACCTTCCCGAGGGCGGCAGCCGGTATGATTTCCGGGACCCGAAGATGTGGAGAAACACGGACGGCACGTTCAGCTGCGTCATCGGCAACCGGCCGGCGGACGGCAGCGGCCAGATCTTGCTGTACGGAAGCTCCGACGGTTTTCAATGGAGTTTTAAACGGGTTCTGGCGGAGAACCATAACCGCATCGGCAAGATGTGGGAGTGCCCCGATTTCTTCGAACTGGACGGCAAGGCGGTCATCCTCACAAGTCCTCAGGACATGATGCCTCAGGGCTTTGAATATCACAATGGCAACGGCACCTTATGCCTCATCGGCCATATGGATTCGGAGAGCGGGGATTTCGTGGAGGAGGCGAATCAGTCGATCGATTACGGCATTGATTTCTATGCGCCCCAGACCATCCTGACGCCGGACGGGCGTCGCGTGATGATCGGCTGGATGCAGAACTGGGATACCTCCAATCTGCGCACCGAGATCCACCGCTGGTACGGCCAGATGACGATCCCGAGGGAGATCTGGATTCAGGACGGCCGGCTCTGGCAGCGCCCGATCCGTGAGCTTGAAAGCCTCCGGGGCGCGAAAGCGGAGTATAAGGATGTGGCCGTTACGGACGGCGAGGTCCGGCTCCCCGGCGTTACAGGCCGCTGCGTGGATCTGAACGTGACCGTGCGCCCGGCGGATCCGGACGCGGTTTATCGCAAGTTTGCGGTTCGCTTCGCCCAGAATGAGGAGTTCCGCACTTCCGTCAGCTACCATCCGTCGGAGTCGGTCTTTAAGATCGACCGGAAGTTCTCCGGCTCCCGCCGCGCGATCATCCATCAGCGCCGCTCGAAGGTCAGGGAGCAGGGCGGTGAGATCAGGCTGCGCCTGATTCTGGACCGCTTCAGCGCCGAGGTATTCATCAACGACGGCGAGCATGTGGTGACCGGCACCATTTACACCGACCTGGCGGCGGAGGGGATCAGTTTCTGTGCCGACGGAGGCGTGGTGATGGATGTGGAGTGTTATGAGCTGGAGGGGTAAAGCAGACAGGAATCAGAGTTATAATAAAAAAGGGTTATGATTGCCTGATGGAGATCATAGCCCTGTTTTTATGTGTGCTTTTGCGAATTTTTATTCTGCGTGATATTATTTGGCGAAAAAAGTACACCATGACCTCAACGGATGGCTAAACCGTCGAATCCGTATGTGCATATGGAAACAGTGGAAAATGCCAAGGACGAAGAAACTTGTGGGATGGTCCCACACCCTTATGAAATAATAATACTCGTAGAATACTCGAGATTATTTTGCAAAACATCTTGCAAAGCAGATGCGACCTGATTATAATAATTATTAGATTAGATTGGGAGGTAGAAAGACGTCAATGCTTATTGAGGGCAAAACAGTCGAGCTTAAGCGAGAGTATGTGGACGATATCAAAAAAACGGCTGCGGCCTTTGCGAACTGTGACGGAGGCACGGTCTATATTGGAATAGATGACGACGGTTCGGTTTGCGGGGTGCCTGATGCGGATGCCACGATGCTTCGCGTGACCAACGCCCTGCGCGACACCAT
>CANREE010000119.1 GCA_947629545.1 uncultured Lachnospiraceae bacterium
AAAACGGTACATTCTTTGCATAGTCTTCTGCTTTGCATAGGGAGGATTATGCTAAGCTTTGCATAGTCCGCCCTGCGAGGCGCCTTCCCCCGTTTCGATGACCACCCCGTTTTCCATCACTCCGCTTTTCAGATACCTCTTTACCATCTGGATTACCCGCTCATCCTTGATGTCTTTTCTCAATAAATTCAGCAGGATTGTGTGGTTCAGCGTGTCGAAATACTTAGACAAATCCAGACTTACCGCATGGGTATATCCCTGTTCCGCGTACTCCTTCACTTTCCTTATGGCATCCTTTGCGCTTTTTCCCGGCCGGTAGCCGTAGCTGTTTTCCGAAAATAGCGGCTCATAAATCGGTATCATCTGCTGGGCCATGGCTTGCTGTATGGTTCGGTCTATGACGGTAGGTATGCCGAGTTTCCTCACTCCTCCGTCAGGCTTCGGGATCTTCACTCGTCTGACCGGCTTCGGCGTATAGTGTCCCGCCTTTATCCTGTCTACGACTTCATGGTTATGCTCCCTTAGATAGGTAAGCGTCTCGTCGATGGTCATTCCATCTATTCCCGGCGCCCCCTTGTTTGCCCTCACTCTCTTGAATGCCCTGTTTAAGTTATCCTTATCCAGTATCTTCCCCAAGAGGTCAGGCTCTGCACTGTCCCTTTCCTTCCATATCCGGTTGAATGAACGGTGCGCTCTTACATACCCTTTGTGTTCCGCACTATCTCTTTGTAAGCAGCTTTCTTCTTTGTTTTCTGCATCCATCTGCCCATTCCTCCTTTCCGGGTCGTACTAAGGACTCCTGTTGATTCGGCCCTTCACCCCGCGGAAACTTGTTCCACTTGGCTACTATGGCCTCTGCTGACTTCTGTGCGCTCAACACTGCCTTCCGGCAGTGGTTATCCCTCTCGGGACGGGCCGCACAGACCTCCCCGGGTATCACACATTTCTTTCCCTCCATCCACCTGCCGCATTTACCATACATGATTCCGTGTAGTTATCGGGCTTCGGCTTGTCCAGCAGTCTTACCCTCATGCAGGGCCTCCTATGCGGTTTCTGTTCGTCAGGCCAGAGGTTTGCCCGCGGGTTAGTCTTTTCCCCACATCCGGCTTTCTTCAGATTCCGCCTCGCGGCGGACACCCTTGCCTTCGGCTATATCCTTCCCACTACCGGGCGGATTCGGGCCTTTCACCCGTTAGAAACGTGCGCCGCCGGGCGCACTGACACAAAGAGCCGCAGCCTGTACAGGCTGCGGCTCTTTATTTTCATGCGAAACAAGCGCCAATGGCGCTATTCTAATAGCTGCGGATCTTATCATCCTTATCGTCCGTACTCTTGTCAATCGAACGGATCTCCACATAATACCCGGCGTTATCATTGATCCGGACGTATACGCGCTCGCCGACCTTATGCCCCAGCACGGCACGGCCCAAAGGGGATTCCGTACTGATCAGGCCGTGCAGGGAACTCCCGCGGATAGACGTAACCAGACGGTAAGTTTCTACCTCGTCATCATCCTCCATATAGAGTTCTACCGTATTATTAAGACCCACCTCATCGTCCTTCGACTCGTCAGATATAATCTCTGCCGTTCGCAAAAGTCTCTCCAGATAGCGGATGCGGCTCTCATTCAGGTTCTTATCCTTCTTCGCCGCGTGATATTCGAAATTTTCACTTAGATCCCCATGGGCACGGGCTTCCTTCACCGCTTCCAGCGCTTCCTTCCGAACCACCAGCTTCCGGTATTCAATCTCGGCCTCAATCTTTTCCACGTCACTTTTTGTCAGTTTTTCTGCCATGATATTCTCCCTCTTTTCCAAGTCTCACGTCTTCTAAGTACTCCCGGATCTCTCCGTCCGCGTGATTTAACAGGTAATTGCCGCCATGCGACGGAATCCGTGCCAGATGTTCTGCCCGAATCTGTTCATTTACGGCATCAACCGCTTCCTTCAGGTCCTGCGCTGACAAAAGTCGGCAGCCCTGCCCACGTATGATCAGCTGCTCCAGTCCATCGGAGGTAGCCACAGTAACCGTATGACTGCGCCCCATCTGATGAGCCAGCTTCTCGATATACTGGTCGGCAGTCTCGGCCTCCTTCGTATAAACCACATGAATATTATGGTAACGGATAGCCTGTCCCAGGCCTCCTTCCACTTTATATGCGTCAAAAACCAGAATAAGAATACATCCTATGTAACCCTGATAATTACACATAATGTCCATCAGCCGCTGTCTGGCTCCATCAATCGTGCTTTCCGCCAGTTCGCGAAGCTCCGGCCAGGCATAGATGATATTGTAACCGTCCACCAGAAGATATTCCTCCTCCGGCGGAATTTCCGGTTTTTTTGTGCGTTTCTGGTCAAAACTGACATGGCGCGCAGTTTCCGGGGGAAGACGGCGTTTCTGCTCCCCATAAGTCCGGGTGAAAATAGCTTCCAGTTCCTTATCCTCGGCTCCCCAGGGAGCGGAAGGCCGTGCAGAAGAAGCCGCGCCGTTCCCGCCCGCTGGCCGTGACCTGCGGATCGCCAGTTCCAGTGGGCTTTCCAGATGCATGTACCGCGTCACATCCTGCCAGTCCACGACAAAGCCCGCGCCATGGGCACAGAATACGGAGCCGCAGGGATTGTCCATATCCGCCGTCGGATCGTAGGCTGCCGCAGCCGTCACCTCTTCTGTATTATGGCAGGGTTCATAGCCTTTCAGGCTGCAGTTCAGCCTTCCCCGGCCTTTGGAGTAGGATGCTACCTCCATCTGGTAGTTTCCCATAGCCGACACCGGTGCCTCCCCGATGATCACCGCCATTTCATCCCCTATCTCCGGCCCGGAAAACCGGGCATCCATCCGCTCCAGGTCCGACAATGCCCGTCCGGCGGATTCCATCGGTACCTCCAGCGTGAATCGGTAATACGGCTCCAGAAGCTGATACTGCCCTGCTGCCAGAGCCTTCATCAGGCCATGACGAACCGCCCTGTAGGTAGACTGACGAAAATCGCCGCCTTCTGTATGTTTCAGATGCGCCCGTCCAACCAGCAGCGTAATCTTCATATCCGTGATCGGTGCGCCGGTCAGCACACCGATATGGCTTTTCTCCGCCAAATGGGTTAATATCAGCCGCTGCCAGTTCAGATCCAGCACATCAGTACTGCATACCGTATCAAAGGTCAGTCCGCTTCCGCGAGGCGCAGGCTCAAGCAGCAGATGCACCTCCGCATAATGACGCAGCGGCTCGTAATGTCCCACGCCTTCCACAGGCGCCGTGATCGTCTCCTTATATACGATATGACCGGTGCCAAATTCCACGTCCACATCAAAGCGTTCCCTGATCAGGCTCCTTAAAACCTCGATCTGTACCTGCCCCATGATCTGCGCCTGAATCTCACCCAAAGATTCATTCCAGGCGATGCGCAGCATCGGCTCCTCTTCCTCCAGCTGACGGAGTTTCGTCAGCATGCCATGAACATCGCTTCCCTGCGGAAGGATTACCTGATAGGTAAGCACAGGTTCCAGAACAGGCGTCTCCTGCCCATTCTCCGCCTCGGCCCCCAGCGCCTGCCCGGCATATGTGGCCGCCGGCCCGGTCACGGCACAGACCACACCCGGACCGGCTTCATTCACAAGCTCATATTTCGCGCCGGAATAAATGCGGATCTGATTGATCTTCTCTTCGTCATCCATCGCACCTCGGACAGTTCCGGAGATCGCGGAAACGGCTGTATGAGCCGCGGATGGAAGCGTATCCTTTACTTTCAGAATCCCACCGGTAATTTTCATATGGGTCAGGCGGTTACCGGCATCGTCCCGGCTAATCTTAAAGACCCGGGCGCCAAAAGGTGCGTCAGAATCGCCTGCCGGCCCATCCGTCAGCTTTCTGGTTTCACCGAAATCTTTCAGGCCATGCAGGAGCTCTCCCACGCCCCATAGTTTCAGCGCAGAGCCGAAATAGCATGGAAAAACCTTACGAGCACTGATCATCCATTCGATATCTTCACGGCCTATTGCGCCATTTTCCAGATACTTCTCCAATATCTTCTCATCACACACCGCAAGTTCTTCCATCATTTCATTCGCATCCAGCTTGTCAAACGGCACACAGTTGCCGTCGAGCCGACTGCGCAGATCAGCAAGCACCGTTCTCCAGTCCGTCCCCGGCTGATCCATTTTGTTAACAAAAATAAATACAGGGACCCTGTAGCGCTTCAACAGCCGCCACAGGGTTTCCGTATGGCCCTGCACACCGTCGGGGCCGCTGACAACCAGAATTGCACAATCAAGAACCTGAAGCGTCCGTTCCATCTCCGGCGAGAAATCCACATGTCCGGGAGTGTCAAGCAGGGTAACATGGATATTGTCCAGATCAAATACCGCCTGCTTGGAGAAAATCGTAATGCCGCGTGCCCGTTCCAACGCATAATTATCCAGAAAAGCGTCGCGGGTATCTACACGGCCCAGACGGCGGATGGTTCCTGTATGATAAAGGATAGCCTCGGATAAAGTTGTCTTGCCGGCATCAACATGCGCGAGGATGCCGAGGGTGAGCTGGACCATGATAAACTCCGTTCATTGGCTTATATATTGCCTTCCTATGAATCAGGATATATGGAAAGAGCCCCAGATATGCAAGCATCTCTGGAACTCTTTCCATATATCCTGATTCGCAGTAACACTTATCTCTTTGAAAACTGCGGCGCTCTTCTTGCGGCTTTGAGGCCGTATTTCATACTTTTTCGCGTCCAGTTTTCCTTGATTTTACGGGATTTTTTGAGGGTTCCTTTATCAGTTAGCCCCACCTTAAACCCCGCTTGGGGATAACCACAAATGCCGTTTCAATGTTCATCTCATTACACGATTGACTACTCCGTGTAACTGTTCTGGCTTATTATACTTCACTTTCGCATAGATGTCCATAGTTATTTTACTGTTTTCATGGCCGGCAAGATATTGAACTGTCTTTGGGTCAACAGACGCATAGATCAGATTGGTGATATAGGTATGCCTCAGTTGATGCGGTGTAACCGGAAAATCAATGGTGTAAACAATCTTGGGATTATTCGGTTGATGCTCCCCCAGCTTCGGCTTAACGATATGCTTGATGGCCTGACCGTTCAAATAGGTGTAATAGCATCTTTCTTCCGTAGAGCGGACGGCAATGTACTTCCATACCCGCATGAACTGTGTTTCTGCCA
>CANREE010000120.1 GCA_947629545.1 uncultured Lachnospiraceae bacterium
CTTACGGAAGGGAGTATGTGAGATGACAGCGGAACTGATCTCTGTGGGAACAGAGATCCTTATGGGCAATATCGTGAATACCAACGCCCAGTACCTGGCCGCCCAGTGCGCCGGTCTGGGTCTGTCCATGTACCATCAGATCGTGGTGGGGGACAATGAAGTGCGGCTTTCGGAGGCGCTTCGGACGGCCCTCGGCCGGGCCGATGTGGTGATTCTCTCCGGCGGCCTCGGTCCGACGGAGGATGACCTGACACGCGAGACCTGCGCGAAGGTCATGGAGATGCCGCTGGAACCGGACGAGCATACGAAGGAGCGGATTCGGGAGTATTTTAAGAACAGTACGTATAAAGAGATCCCTGACAATAACTGGCGGCAGGCCATGGTTCCCCACGGGGCCGTCGTTCTGGATAATGAAAACGGCACCGCGCCGGGGCTGATTCTGGAGAAGAACGGCAAGTGCGCGATTCTTCTGCCGGGGCCGCCGAACGAGCTGATCCCGATGTTCGAGAGCCGGGTAATTCCGTATCTGCAGAGGAAGCAGCCGGAACTCCTCGTTTCCCAGATGGTGAAGATCTGCGGCGTGGGCGAGAGCAAGGTGGAGAGCGAGCTTCTGGATCTGATCGACGCCCAGACGAATCCGACGATCGCTACCTACGCGAAGGTGGGCGAGGTCCACCTGCGCGTCACTGCCAGGGCGAAGAATCCGGAAGAAGGAGAGCGGCTGATCCGTCCGATCGTGAAAGAAATCCGCAGACGGTTCGGCACGGCGGTCTATACGACCCGCGAAGACGAGACGCTGGAAATGGCGGTCGTCCGTCTCCTTAAGAAATACGAGCTGACCGTGACTACGGCCGAGTCCTGTACCGGCGGTCTGCTGGCTGCCCGTATCGTTAATGTGCCCGGTGCTTCTGAGGTGTTCCGTCAGGGCTTCGTGACCTATTCGAATAAGGCCAAGCGAAGGCTCTTAGACGTGAATAAAACGACGCTTAAGAAATACGGCGCTGTCAGCAAAGAAACCGTGAAGGAGATGGCCACCGGCGGCGTGTTCGCGTCGGATGCGGACGCCTGCGTGGCGATAAGCGGAATCGCGGGGCCGGACAGCGAGGAGGAGAAGCCTGTAGGGCTGGTCTACATCGGTTGCTGCATGAAGGATAAGGTCGAGGTGGAGAAATACCAGTTCAAAGGCAACCGTCAGAAGGTGCGGGAACAGGCTGTCGTGAGAGGACTTGATCTGCTGCGGCGGTGCATTCTGGAGAGCTGCGCGAAGTGACAGGCAGAACTGCCGTGTTGAAAGAAGCCGCGCGAAGTCATTGAATGGCAGCAGCGCTGCAGAAGAAACATAGAACATGGAGGACTTGGATTTTGGAAACCCATGAGAGAAAGAGACTGATGTCGTCTGCTTACCGCTGCGCATTTTCGCGGCTGGCGCTCAATTATTATACATTTTGTGAAATGATGCTGGAATCCCCGTCCATGGCGGAAGACATCCGCGCCCGGGAGAAAGAATTCGGACAGCTGCTGGACGGTTTCCTGAACGGTGAGGACCGTATTGCCGGGGTAGATGCGCTGCGCGGCCGAAGCGTGAAGGAGATGGAACTTCTGGCCTCCTACGCTGACTGCTATACTATTTATGAATATGTACTGAACCGGATGGAGCGGCGGTTTGTGGAGATGGAAGCGCCGGCAGATACGCCGGAGAAATTTGCGGACCGGATCGTGGAACGCCTGCGGGCTTCCCAGGATTCCGTGATCCTGGACAGCGGTATGCGCAGTGTGGTAGCGCAGCTGCCGATTCGCTATACCCGCCAGAAGTTCTATGGTCTGGTCACAGACAAGCTGACCGCCTATATCGGCGCTGACAAGACCGGGATCGAGGGACTTCTCTATATGCTGCGAACCTCCGCCATGGTGGATCTGCCGAAAGGAAGGGAGGAGCAGTATCCGGAACTGGAAGAAGCGTATCTCGCGTTGCGGGATGCGGACTACAGAAATATGGACCGGGACAGTTATGAAAATTGCCGTTTCCGCCTTGACCGTGCGGTTGCGCTCTATCAGGACAAGGCGGATGTGAGGATACTTTTTGAGAGCCTGTTAAATGATCTGTACATTTTGTTTTTGAGCCGGAACGAGGCGATGATCGATGTGTGGGAGAATGACATGTTCCGCCATGTGATCACGGGCGTGCGGGAGCATTTTCAGAGAGAAGGCCTCGCAGGTATCGACGAGGCGCTGACCGAATCTCTGGAGGATCTGGAAGGCATTCAGGAATCGGCCATGGAGCGGATCCATTTTAAAGAAGGCGAGACGGACGCGGACCTGCGAAAGATGGAAGTCCTGATGTCCGCCAGCGAATTTGCGCCCCTTGAGGAAAATGACAGAAATGCGGAGCCTGCGGACAGGGAGTGGATAGAGGAAAAGAGCCGGCAGTTCTGCGAGGATCTGGAGACTTCCTTTAAGGGAATGCCGAAGGCTGTGATGCGCGCTGTTATGGCGGGCGTCCTGGCCCAGCTGCCGATGACGTTTCAGTCGGTGGACGAGCTTCGTGAATATGTAAGCGGGAGTCTGCTGGCATGTACGGACTACGCGGAGCGGGAGGCCTGCATGGAGCTCTTGGCGCGGGAATTACTGGACGAGTGAGGTTTGCAGAAAGGGAGTGGGGCGCATGGTCGTCTGGTACGAACATCTGTATATGGGCGCGAAGGCGAAACGGCGCCGCTTTTCGATCATCCAGGATATCCGGGAGAAGAAATCCAAAGCAGGCGTCTATGTGATTACGCCCCCTTCGAATGGGAATAATATCCTTGACATTTACCCGACGGAGACGATCTTAAAGGATTATTACGAAGATAAAGAACTTCTGGTCCTTGGGATCGCCCAGGGGTATCAGGAGGCGCTGAAGCTGGCAGGCCGCATCGTGGACGAGATGTACCAGAAGACAGGCTGTTTCCGAATTGAGGAATTCCTTCAGTGGAAAGGCAGCCGCCAGGCTGAAGGACAGAGTGAAAGATAGAAATCGGGAGAGGTGAGATGCTGCATATCCTGCTGTTGATACTTAAGATCATAGGGATCGTGCTGTTGGTTATCCTGGGGCTTCTGCTTTCGGCGCTTCTGCTGGTGCTTCTGGTTCCTTTCCGCTACCGTCTGGATGGCAGCTGGCACGGCGCGCCTGCAGGGCGGGTCCGGGTTACCTGGCTGCTGCATGCGGTATCGGTTTTGGCCGCGTATGAAAAAGGACTGGATATCACCGCCAGGCTGTTCGGATTTACGGTATTCCATTCTGCTTTCGGAGGGGAAAAAGGAGAAACAGACGAAGCCGGCGAGGCGGATGCGGCGGGTACCGCTGCGGAAGACATGGACAGTCAGGCTGCAGATGCCGATGGGAGACAATCCGACGAGTCAGTCGGAACGCAGCGGCCGGCAGACGAGGTGAATCTGTCGGATGAGGAAACGGTTGTAAATGCCATGTCGCTGGAGACTGACAGCGGCAGGAACAATGATGCGGGTTCTTATGGCAGCGTTGCGGAAGAGCCGTTTGAAGCTGGCGGCGGCGCGCATGCGGCGGATCCCGGGGCAGAAGGGGACATCACGGAAGGCATCGATCTCTCTCAGCTGCCGACTCTGGAAGAACAGCTGCAGCAGGAAGAGGCAGATACCGGGGATGTTTCTTCCGGCGATACAGATATCATTGATAAAATCGATGATATTGTTGACTGGATCAGTGAGAAACTTGCGTGGGCGGACAAGAAACGTCTCTGGATCGAGCATTTCCTCGAGGATCCGAAGAACCAGAAGACGATCCGGCTGGTCTGGCGGCAGGTAAAGGCGGTGCTTCGCCATATCCTTCCGCAGAAGGCCGAAGGTCAGATTATCTTCGGGTTTGATGACCCGGCGACGACCGGCAAGCTGCTTGCGGCGTGCAGTATCCTTTACGCAATGTATGGCACAAAGCTGACAGTTACGCCGGATTTCGAGAATGCGGTGATCGACGGAGACCTGCGTCTGAAGGGCAGAATCCGTGTGGGAGCGCTTGCGGCCCGGGCAGTCCGGGTACTGATAGACAGAAATCTCTGGCGAATGGTTAAGCAGGTTAGAAAATTTCTGGAAAATGGAGGGAAATAATATGGCAGACAGCAGCAAACAGATCACTTCTTCCATCGATGCCCTTTTTTCCGGCATCGATAAACTGGTGACGACCAAGACCGTGGTAGGCGACGCCGTGCGCGTGGACGGCGCCATCATCCTGCCTCTCATGGATGTGTCCTGCGGGATGGCCGCAGGCGCGTTCGACGCCAACGCCAAGAACCGGGGCGCCGGCGGCATGAGTGCGAAAATGAGCCCAAGCGCGATTCTTGTGATCCAAAACGGTTCAACACGTCTGGTGAACATCAAGAACCAGAACACGGTGAATAAGATTCTGGATATGATTCCTGATCTGGTGAACCGCTTCTCCTCCGGCAAGGTCAGCATCGGCGAGCCGATCTCGGAGAACGCCGTGCAGGTGGCTGAGCAGATGGCCCGGGACGACGGAAAATAGGCGGCTGTCATTTCCTTCTGTGGTCATGCATAGGATATCCATATAGGATAAACCATGGGGGAAATTATGCGGCGTGTCTGGGGGCTTTGTATGTTCTGTATCGGCGTCGGCATGGCTGTGAAGGTATTGATTCCTACCACGCTGGCGCTTCTGGTGTTTATTATTGTTCTGATGGTTATTGGTTATAATCTGTTCTGCCGCTGCTGACGTGGGAGAGCGCCTGAAGCGGCGGGGCGAATAACGGACTGTCGCGCTTTTGTGAGCACGGCGGTCTTTTTTATTTTGTCGTTATGAAAAAGGCGCCGGTGGAAAGGAAACCAGCGACGTCCCTAGATACTTACAGAAAAAGCGAGTTCAACAAAATATAGGATTGAGTTGAACT
>CANREE010000121.1 GCA_947629545.1 uncultured Lachnospiraceae bacterium
CAAGGTCCGTGCGCTGCTGACTTCCGCCGCAACTTCCCTAGGATATCACATCCATTCGGCTTTGTCAACAACTTTTTTAAAAATTTTTTTGTCCCAGAGGAGCAAAAAAACAATCATATGGATTTTGGAAAAAAGAGCGGAGAAAGAGGGATTTGAACCCTCGCGCCGGTTACCCGACCTACACCCTTAGCAGGGGCGCCTCTTCGGCCTCTTGAGTATTTCTCCGTAATTCCAATTTCCATAAGATTGGTCTTCAGAAACATTTCTGTTTTTCAGACGCTTTACAATTATACAAAATTATTTCTTTGTTGTCAACCCATTTTCTGCTTATTTTTCTTCACATTCCCGGTCAATTTTTTCTTGTATCTGCTGCTGCACAAGATGTGCGATATCCCTTGTTTTGAGCCCAACATATTGTTCCGGATAGATCGGATCCAGGATGTGAACCTGAACCTGAACCCGGCGGATGGAGGGCAGATCGAACGGTTTGAAGCTGTCGATCAGGGCCACAGGCACGATCGGGCAGCCGGCGTTTACCGCGCTCTTAAAGCTGCCGGCTTTGAATTCCTGCAGATGATTGCCGTCGCGGCTCCGGGTTCCTTCCGGGAAAATGATAAAATTCTGGCCGTTCTTTGCCCGTTCACTCATCTCGCTGATGATCTGCATGGAGGCGCGGATGTCAGACCGGTCCATCGCCAGACCGTTTACGATCTGCATTACCTGTTTGACCAGGATCCAGTCTTTTACTTCTTTTTTCACAACGATGCTTAAGGGACGCGGACATGCCTCTATGATCGCCAGCACATCAAACATTCCCTGATGGTTCGGGAACATGATGAAGCCGTCCTTTTCCGGAAGCTTTTCCACACCAGTGATAGTCAGTTTGATCCGGCCTCTGCGGTTGACAGTCCTTACGATGGAACGGATGAAATCGTAGCCCTGCTGCAGAGAATACTTCTCTTTATGCCTGCCGCGGCGGACGAGTCCGATATACCAGTACGGAACCATCAGAATATCCATGATCACCATCAGTATGATCCTGTTCATAGCTTCTCCTCCGTATGTTCTTTCCATTTATGCGGCCGGGCCGGACGACGCCGGCGCGCCGGTCATATCGTCCGGTACTCGTTTACCACGGTCTCGTACAGATCATTTCCCAGACTGTCGATCACCACGATCACCGGAAAATCTTTCACTTCCAGCCTCCGTACGGCCTCTGTCCCCAGATCGCCGTAAGCAATGACTTCGCTGGAAAGGATCCTCTTTGAAAGGATCGCTCCGGCGCCTCCGACAGCCGCGAAATAGACGGAACCGTTTCTTACGATGGCTTCTTTCACGGCGGGACTTCTTTTTCCTTTGCCGATCATGGCGCCAAGGCCCATATCCAGAAGAGACGGCGTATACTTATCCATACGGCTGGCCGTAGTCGGGCCGGCGGATCCGATGGGACGGCCTTCCCTGGCCGGAGACGGACCCATATAGTAGATCACATTATCCCGGATGTCAAACGGAAGCTCCCCTCCGGCGTCCAGGGTCTCCTGCATCCGCTTATGGGCGGCGTCCCTGGCAGTATAGATCGTCCCGGTAAGAAGAACGTAATCCCCAGCCCTCAGGGCGGACGCGTCATCCCGGCTGATCGGGACTGATATCTTTTTATCCATGTTATACTCCATTCTGTTTCAATTCTATAAATACACTTTTCACTGTTCAGGCATGTATGATCGATCTTTGTATATCAGATCACCCGCCGCGCGTGGCGGTTCACATGACAGCAGATATTCACCGCCACCGGAAGTCCGGCGATGTGCGTCGGATACATTTCGATGTTGACCGCAAGCGCAGTCACCGTTCCTCCCAGACCTCCGGGACCGATTCCGAGACCGTTGATCTTTTCAAGCATTTCTCTCTCCAGCTCCCTCACATAGGGAACCGACGACTCCTCGCTTAAGTCCCGGGTCAGCGCGTGTTTCGCCATCAGCGCACATTTTTCAAATGTGCCGCCAATACCGACGCCGACTACCATGGGCGGGCAGGCGTTGGGGCCTGCGTCTCTGACGGCGGTCAGAATCGCTTCCTTCACGCCCTCGATCCCGTCCGCCGGCTTTAACATAAAGATCCGGCTCATATTCTCGCTGCCGAAGCCCTTGGGCGCGACCGTGATCTCGATCTGACCGCCGTCCACGATCTCCGTGTGGAGAACAGCGGGCGTATTATCCTTCGTATTCACGCGTTCAAGGGGATCTCCGACCACGGATTTGCGGAGATAGCCCTCCGTATAGCCCTGCCGGACGCCTTCATCCACCGCTTCCCGCAGAGAACCGCCCTCAATATGTACATCCTGGCCGATCTTCATGAATATTACCGCCATGCCTGTGTCCTGACAGATCGGGATCATGTCCTCTCCCGCGATCTGAAGATTCTCCTGAAGCTGTCCAAGGATCTGACGTCCCAAAGGCGACTTTTCTTCCGATACCGCATTTTCAAACACCCGGCGCATATCGGGAGAGAGAAAATGATTCGCCTCGATGCACATTTCCTTAATATTCCTCGTAATTTCTTCCGCCTGTATCGTTCTCAAAGCCAATGCCTCCAATCCTCCGTTTCCATAATTACTATAAAGGAATCCATCCGTGAAATCAAGGATTATTTCTCGTCAGGATATCTGTATCATGGCTCCGTATTGATTTTCCAAATAATAATACTTATAATATAATCACGGCTTTTACAGCATACAACATATTTTATATTTTATTGAAATCAAGAGGCAGACCAGCAATGATCCGAAAACGAATTTACGAAATTATTGAAAAATCGAACGGAAATGACCGGCTCAGCAGCATCTATGATATCTTCATGATTATCATGATCTCCTTAAGCCTGGTTCCGCTTGCCTTCAAGGAAGAAAATGATCTGTTCCGCATAATTGATCTGTCTACCGCGGCTGTTTTTATTCTGGACTACGGTCTGCGCTGGATGACCGCCGATTACCGGTATCAGAAAAGAGGATACGCCTCATTTATCATGTATCCGTTTTCTTTCATGGCGATCATTGATCTCGTATCGATTCTTCCTTCTCTGCGCGTTATCAACGACAGCTTTAAAATTCTCCGCATCCTGCGGATGATGCGCGCTTTGCGTGTTTTTCGGGTCTTTAAGGCTGTTCGTTACTCAAAAAGCTTTGAAATCATAGGAAATGTTCTTCATTCGTCAAAAAATTCTCTGTCTGCCGTATGTGTTCTGGCGGGAGGATATATACTGATTTCCGCGCTGATCATATTCAACGTAGAACCTGATTCATTTCATGACTTTTTTGACGCGGTTTACTGGGCCACGGTATCTCTGACAACTGTCGGATACGGGGATATCTATCCTGTTTCTACAATGGGAAGGCTCATTACTATGATCTCTTCCATTTTTGGAATTGCTATCGTGGCGCTGCCCGCCGGCATCATCACAGCGGGATACATGTCAGAGCTTGACAAGATCAGACAATCGAAAAACAAGTCCAAAGACGACTCCGAAGACGATCCCGAAGAAAAATAAAACAACCGCGCCCTGTTTTGCCTCAGGGCACGGCTGTCTCCGTCATTTATAAGATCCTATTCCTGTTCGAATCCCTCATCCGATTCTCTCTCATCTTCCGCTGCGTCAGGTTCTTCTTCCGCGTTCTGACCTTTTTCTCCGTCGTCCCGCACTTTCGCGATGCTGACGATCCGGGTATCGGAATCTTTTTCAATATTCATCAGTTTCACGCCGGACGTGTCGCGGCCGATCACAGAGATATCGTCGATGCCGATCCGGATGATGATCCCTTCGTTGGTGATCATCATGATATCATGATCGTCCTTTACCAGCTTCGCGCCTACAAGATCGCCGGTCTTCTCGGTGATCTTGTAGCAGCGGATTCCTTTTCCGCCGCGGAACTGGGCGGTAAACTCGCTCGTTTTTGTCCGCTTGCCCATGCCTTTCTCCGAAACGGTCAGGAGCGTCTCTCCCTGGCTGTCCATCTGCATGCCGATGACTTCGTCGCCGGGATTCAGCCGCATTCCGGTAACGCCCATGGAGACGCGGCCCGTGACGCGGGCGTCGGTCTCATGGAAGCGGATGCACTGGCCCTTCTTCGATATCATAAAGATATCCTTCGTATTGTCCGTGACCTTCACCTCGATCAGCTCGTCGTCTTCCCGCAGCACGATGGCCTGAAGGCCGGTCTTGCGCACGTTGGCGTACTCCCGCAGGGGCGTTCTCTTCACCATGCCCCGTTTCGTCGCCATGAACAGATAATCATTTTCATCATAATCCTTCATCGAGACGATGGCGGAAATGGTCTCGCCCGGCATCATCTGAAGAAGGTTTACGATCGCGGTTCCCCTGGCGGTGCGGCCGGCCTCCGGGATCGCGTAGGCCTTCAGCCGGTAGACGCGGCCGGTATTGGTGAAGAACATGATATAATTATGGTTCTTCGTCAGGATCAGGTCTTCCACATAATCTTCCTCGATGGTCTGGATTCCCTTGATTCCCTTGCCGCC
>CANREE010000122.1 GCA_947629545.1 uncultured Lachnospiraceae bacterium
GACTTCAGATACGCATCCCAGTCCGCGTCGGTAACGCCGTTCATGATCCACTCGGACTTCTTCGCGTTGATGGTCTTGGTGATGTCCGCCTGCAGGTTGGACAGCCGCTCCGTATCCTCACGGCTCATGAACGCGTTGGGATAGACATACTTGGTATGCATATCCGGCGTATAGTAATCCTTGATCCAGTCCAGACGGTACTGGGCGTCGTCCGGGCAGGTCACGTACACGCCGTAATACTCATCCAACACGGCCAGCGGACCGCCGACACACTCCGCCTCGCGGACCTCCACCGGGGAGGCGTCTCCCAGCGGCGCGTGGTGCAGCATGGGCTCTCCCGCGTCGTTGACGCCCATCTCAAAGATATCGAACTCGTCGTCCTCGCCGTAGGTGCCCCAGTTGTTCTGCGGGGACTGAAGCGGCGCGTACATCTGATCCAGCCATGCGCAGACCAGCGCGGGCTGCTTCGCCACGGAAGTCACCACGCAGCGGCCGCGGTCGAAACCGCTGGTAAAGGAACCGTTGGACGGCGTGATATTTCTCACATCGGCCGTCAGCGCGGGAAGGGGAACCCAGTCTACCAGGTTGTCGATGTTGGCCACGTCCCAGCTGAAGCAGACGCCGTAGCGGCCGGATTTGCCTTTCGCCACGTAGGTGGACCATTCCTGGGTAAATGCTTCCGGATCGATGAGTCCTTCCTCGTACAGCTTGTGGAGCCAGGCGATACCGTCCTTAAAGCCCTCCTGGGTCCCGGAGCAGATCACCTTCAGATCGTCGGTCACCGCGATATGGCGGCCGCGGTCCGCGTCGCCGTAGCCCTCGCCGAAGCCGTTGATCAGGATCGCCGGATCCTGGTCGCCGTCGTTGACGATGCAGGACATGGGAATGATGCTTCCGTCGATGCCGAACTCCGCCTGGAGCCTGGCCGCGTTGTCGCGGAACGCGATCAGCGTCTGTTCGAACTCATCCACGGTCGTGGGGATCTCCAGTCCAAGGAAATCCAGCCACTTCTTGTTGATGAAGCTCATGTCGCCGATGGTCTGGATCGCCGTATAATTGGAACCCAGCTGCTCGATCCACGGCAGCGCCCAGATGTGGCCGTTGACGTCGGTACACATTTTCCGGTACTCCGGATATTTGTCGAAAACGCTCTTCAGGTTCGGCATATAGGTGTCAATGTACTCCTCCAGCGGAATGATCGCGCCGTAGTCCGCGTAGCGCAGCAGGTCGTTGTCGCTGAAGCCGGCGGTGAACACGAAATCCGTCAGGATGTTGGGGTTGGACATATTCAGCACGATCTTGTCGCCCCACTGGTCCGACTGGATCGCCGTCCACTTGATCTCCACATTGGTGGCTTCCTGAAGCCGCTTGAAAATGGTCCGCTTATTGGGATCTGATTCGGTGCTGGGCGGATAGCTGATCATGCCGGTCAGCGTCGTCGTCTCAGCCAACGGAAACTGGAGCGTAGCGGGATCCACCACCTGCATCTCCGTGCCGGGATTGATCTCCACCCGGCTGCCGCAGCCGGCAAGCATCCCCACCGCCGCGACAGTCAGACAGGCGGCCGCGGCCCGCGCAAATAATTTCTTCTTCATAATCCGACTCCTTTCTGCCCGTCAGCCCTTGACCGCGCCGGCCATGATGCCGCTGTCAAAATACTTCTGGAAGAACGGATACATCACCAGAAGCGGAAGGCTGGAAATGATAATGGTTGCGTATTTCAGAAGCTCCGCCAGCTGGGCTCTCTGGGCGGTGCTCTGCATATCGGCGATCATGCCCGGCTCCGGCTGGTTCTGGATCAGGATCGAACGGAGCACCAGCTGCAGGGGCTGCTTGGCCGAATCGTTTAAATAGATCATCGCGTCAAAATAGCTGTTCCACATCCCTACGAACTGCCACAGGGCCAGCACGGCGATGATCGGCACGCAGACCGGCAGAAGGATCTTGAAGAAGAATACCAGCTCGTTGGCGCCGTCCACGTCCGCCGCCTCCCGCAGATCCTGCGGGATCCCGCGGTAATAGGTCCTGGCGATGGTCATATTCCAGACGCTGAACGCGCCCGGCAGGATCACGGCCCACATGCTGTCCAGAAGTCCCAGGTTGCTGATCAGCAGGTAGGTGGGGATCAGGCCGCCGCCGAAGAACATCGTGATCATGAAGATCACATTGAAGAACTTCCTGCCGCGGAAATCCTCTCTGGACATCGGGTATGCGCACAAAAGCGTGACCGCCACGGATACAACGGTAAATACCACCGAATAGATCACGGCGTTCTTGAAGCCGACCCAGATCTGGGAGTTGGTCATGACGCGCTCGTAAGCGGTCGCCGTCCATTTGCTGAAATCAAAGGTAATGCCTTTATTCTGCAGGGTGACCGGGTCCATGAAGGACGCCACGATAATGTAGATCACCGGCACGATGATCGCCAGGACAAACAGGCCGATCAGCGCGTAGCCGGTTCCCACAAGGATCTTATCCTGAAGGGAATATTTGGAAAATTTAACCTGTTTCATCTCGCACCTCCTACAGTCCCTGTCCTTCGTTCATGCGCGCCACGATCGCGTTGACGCTCACGAGAAGGATCACATTGATGATCGTGTTGAACAGACCTACCGCCGTTGAAAAGCTGAAGTCGCCGCTGATCAGACCCTGTTTATACACATAGGTGGAAATGATCTCGGAGCTTGCCAGGTTCAGATCCGTCTGCAGCGCGTAGGCTTTCTCGAAACCGATGCTCATGATGTTGCCGGCCTGCAGGATGAACTGGATAATGACCACGTCCTTGATGGCCGGCCACTCGACCACCTTGATCTGCTGGAAGATATTGGCGCCGTCGATGACCGCCGCTTCCCGAAGATCCTGACTTGCGTTGGCAAGAGCCGCCGTGTAGATAATGGAGCCCCAGCCTGCGCCCTGCCAGATGCCGCTGGCAATGAAAATGGTCCGCCAGGCCTGCGGCATGGTCATGAAGTTGATCTGGGTGCCGAGAAGGAGGTTCACCGGTCCGGTTACGGAGAGGAAGATCCTCACGATACCGCAGAGGACGATGACGGAAATGAAGTTGGGCAGGTAGAGCATCAGCTGTACCTTCTTCTTAATTCCCTTGCTCTGGATCCGGTTCAGCAGAAACGCCAGGATGATCGGAACCGGGAATCCCCACAAGAGGCCGTATACGCTGAGCTTCAGCGTGTTGACCAGGTAGGACATAAAGTCCGGCGACGACAAGAACCGGGTGAAACTCTTGAAGCCGACCCATTTGCTGCCCAGGATGCCTTTAAACGGGTTGTAATCCTGGAACGCGATCAGGATGCCGCCCATCGGTATGTACTTGAAGATGATGGTCAGCGCGAGAGCCGGCAGCAGGAAGCATACGTACAGCTGCCAGTGCTGTCTCACATACACCAGCGAGTTGTGCAGTCCCGCCGCTTCTTTTTTCTGTTTCATAGAATGTGTTCCTCCTTCCTCACACGTTCTCCGAATCTTGCGGCCGATGGGAATGGGAAATGGATTTGTCGGCCGTTTGTTTGTGCATTTGTAAAAATGCCATTCGGATTTGTGTAAATTATTTATATCACTGATTTTACATTTAGTCAATACTAATTTTAACATTTGCACAAATTATTTTTCGCCCGGATTGCGTGTTTTTCACACTGACCGCGCACTATGCACATCTTTTGCAGTTCTGGCTGCCTGTCGTTGTCTGAATTTTGCATATTGCACATACAATTATGCTAAAATATTTACATTTTTACATTTGACACATTTTGATTTGTGCATTATAATAGAGACAGTGAGTTAGGCATATGCACAAGTTGATGGGATACATGCAGAATGTCACTGATGCCCTGCTTGCATGGAAATTCAAGCGGCATATATAAGGAAACTTCTCAGGAGGGGGTTACATGGCAGAACGAGTCACGATCCAGGACATCGCGGACGCGCTGGGCGTCTCACGCAACACCGTTTCCAAGGCAATCAACAACACCGGCATCCTGGCCGACGCGACCAGGGAGAAAGTCCTTAAGAAGGCGCAGGAGATGGGCTATAAACAGTTTTCCTACATGTCCCTGACGGATCCTGCCAGGACGACTCCCTCTTTTCCGGGTCCCGACGATAAAAGGGAGATCGCCCTTCTGACCGGCTCGGCGCTGGGCGGTTCCCATATCGCTTCCGTTATCCTGGACAAATTTCAGAGGGAGCTGACCCAGGCCGGATACAGCCTGACCCTGCACCGGGTCTATTATGAAGATCAGGCGGCGGGACAGCTGCCGGCGTCCCTGAATCCGGACCGGACCGCCGGCATCGTGTGCGTGGAGATCTTTGATCACGCGTACAGTCACATGATCTGCAGCCAGGGGATCCCCACGCTCTTCATCGACACTCCCGCCGACGGCTTCGAACGCCCGCTGGAGACAGACCGGCTGTATATGGACAACCAGACCGAGATCTACCGCTTTATCAGCGAGATGGCGCGGCGCGGCCGGACGCGGATCGGCTTCATCGGCGAAT
>CANREE010000123.1 GCA_947629545.1 uncultured Lachnospiraceae bacterium
GACTAAAATATAACACAAAAGAGGGATCTCTGCTTTATTAATTATTCAGTTGTAACACATGTATTGTAAACCTACACGCAGACCGCGCGAAAGTTTTCTCTGCGATGTTGACTTCATTTTCCATTTGCTTTATAATAACTATGATTGCGTAATATGCGGGCAGTCTGTGTATTGACGGCGGCATTTTGGAAAGCGTTTAAGGAAAGCGGGGCGCGAAGATATGATCAGGAGTATGACAGGTTTTGGCCGGTGCGAGAAGGTGACGGATCAGTATAAGATTTCGGTGGAGATCAAGTCAGTGAACCACCGCTATCTGGATATGAGCATCAAGATGCCGAAGAAGTTCAATTATTTCGAGGCCGCTCTCCGCAGTTTGCTGAAGAACGATATTCAGCGCGGCAAGGTGGATATTTTCATCACCTATGAGGATTATACGACCCAGACCATGCAGCTGAAGTATAATGAAGGTCTGGCCGCGGAATATATGGAATATTTCAGGAGAATGAAGGAGCAGTTCGGCCTGAAGGACGATGTGACCGTGTCGCAGCTTGCGCGCATGCCGGAGGTGCTGACCATGGAGGAGACGCCGGAGGACGAGGATTCCATGTGGAAACTGCTGTCCGGCGCGGTGGAGGAAGCGGCGAAGGCATTTGTGGAGACCCGCATCCGCGAGGGCGAACATCTGAAGAACGACCTGATCAGCAAGCTTGACGAAATGCTGGGTCTGGTGGAGGAGATCGAGAACCGGTCGCCCTCCATTGTCGAGGAGTACCGCGCCAGGCTGACGGAGAAGGTGAAGGAACTTCTGGAGAGCAATACGGTGGACGAGGCACGGATCGTGACCGAGACCACGATTTTTGCGGATAAGATCTGCGTGGACGAAGAGACGGTGCGTCTCCGAAGCCATATCGCGGCTACGAAGAAGGAACTGGAGGCCGGCGGCAGCGTAGGACGGAAGCTGGATTTCATCGCCCAGGAGATGAACCGGGAGGCCAACACGATCCTCTCCAAGGCCAGTGATCTGGAGGTGTCCGGCAAGGCCATCGAACTGAAGACCGGCATTGAGAAGGTCCGGGAGCAGATCCAGAATATCGAGTGACGGTTTTAAGGATCGCGGGAGCGCGAAGGGCGGATTCGTCCGTGCCGCAGCGCGCCATGACAAAGCATCGGAGAACAGGAGCATAAGGATATGGGCGATCAGGGAATATTGGCCGTCGTGTCGGGCTTTTCCGGCGCTGGCAAGGGAACCCTCATGAAGGAGCTTCTGCGCAGGTACGATAACTACGCGCTTTCCATCTCAGCCACCACAAGAAGTCCCCGGGAGGGCGAGGCCCACGGCCGGGAGTATTTCTTCGTGAGCGAGGAGGAATTCGACCGGATGGTCCGCGAGGAGCAGCTTCTCGAATACGCCAGATATGTGAAGCATTCGTACGGGACGCCGAAGAGTTATGTGATGGAGCAGCTGCAGGCGGGGAAGGACGTGATCCTGGAGATCGAGATTCAGGGGGCGCTGAAGGTGAAGGAGAAGTTCCCGGATACGGTTCTTCTGTTTGTGTCGGCGCCGGATGCGGCGGAACTGCAACGCCGCCTGACCGGCCGGGGCTCCGAGACGGAGGAAGTTATCCTCGAACGGCTCGCGCGGGCGAAGGAGGAGGCGGAGGGCATGGACCGCTATGACTATCTGCTGATTAACGACGACCTGGACGCCTGCGTCGAGGAGATGCACCGGATCATTCAGGCGCAGCATGCCAGGATGGCCAATAACCGGAAGTTTATCGGGAAGATCCGGGCGGAACTGGCGGAATGCTGAGACGCGGGAATCATTGGGAATACGGGCAGGGAGTCACCGGCACCCTGCTCGCATGGAAATACGATCAGAGAAAGCAGCGCCTGAGTTACGGCGGCGTTTCTGATATGGAACAAATAAGACTATCACAATGCATCAAAGAGAGGAGCTTATATTTATGTTACATCCATCTTATCATGATCTGATTCAGGCGGTTAACAGCGGTGTGGAGCCGGGCGAGGAGCCTGTAGTCCAGAGCCGTTATTCTATCGTGATTGCGACAGCCAAACGGGCGCGTCAGCTGATTGCCGGAGAGGACGCGATGGTTCCGTCCGCCGGGCGGAAGCCGCTTTCGGTGGCCGTCGACGAACTCTACCGTCAGAAGGTAAAGATTGTCAGTGAGGACGATACCGCGGATGACATCCTGCCGGCGGGCGCCGCTTCTTACGGCGCTTCAGAAGCAGCGGAGACAGAGGAAGCAGAGGAAGAGGCTGAGGCTGCAACGGCTGCGGAGGACGGGGAACCTTCGGAGATGACCGAATAACGGCCGGGCTTCCCGGACGCATGGGAAACTGCGGCCTGCGGGCTGTCAATGAGGAGCATTTATGAAAATACTGTGCATTTCCCTTGGCTGCGACAAGAACCTGGTTGACACAGAGAAGATGCTGGGGCTTTTGCGCGGCGACGGCTGGGAATTCACCGATGACGAGACTGAGGCGGACGCGATTCTTATCAATACCTGCTGTTTTATCGGCGACGCCAAAGAAGAAAGTGTCAATACGATCCTGGAGATGGCGCAGTGGCGTACCTCGGGCCCATGCAGGGCGCTGATCGTCACAGGCTGTCTGGCCCAGCGCTACCGGGAGGAAATCCTGACGGAGATCCCGGAGGTGGACGCGGTCGTGGGAACATCGGCCTACGACGAGATCGCTGAAGTGCTTGATAAAGCCATGAAAGGTGAGAAATCCCGGCATTTCAGCGATATTAACACCCTCCCGCGCGTAAAGGCGGAACGGATCGTCACGACAGGCGGATACTACGCGTTTCTGAAGATCGCGGAGGGCTGTGACAAGCATTGTACCTACTGTATCATTCCCAGCCTGCGGGGCAGCTACCGGAGCGTTCCCATGGAAGAACTTCTGGATGAGGCGCGGACGCTGGCCCGGCAGGGCGTGAAAGAGCTGATTCTGGTCGCCCAGGAGACCACGCTTTACGGCGTGGATCTGTACGGGGAGAAGTCACTGCCGAAGCTTCTGAAGGAACTCTGCCGTATCCCCGGCATCCAGTGGATCCGGATTCAGTACTGTTATCCGGAGGAGATCACCGAGGAACTGATCGACGTGATCGCAGAAGAGGAGAAGATCTGCCATTATCTGGATCTGCCGATCCAGCACGCCAGCGACCAGATCTTAAAGCGCATGGGCCGGCGTACTACGCAGGAGAGTCTGCGGCAGATCGTAGGGCATTTGCGGGAGCGGATCCCGGACATCGTGCTCCGCACCACGCTGATCTCGGGATTTCCGGGCGAGACGCAGGAGGATCACGAGATCCTGATGGATTTTGTGGATGATATGGAATTCGAGCGGTTAGGCGTCTTCGCCTACTCGCAGGAAGAAGATACGCCGGCGGCTTCCTTTGCGGACCAGATTCCGGAAGAGGTGAAGCACGAGCGGCGGGACGAGGTCATGGAGCTTCAGCAGGAGATCGCCTTTGAGAAGTCGGAAGCGATGGTGGGGCGTGTGCTGGAGGTGCTGATTGAAGGCAAGGTGGCCGATGAGAATGCCTATGTGGGGCGGACCTATATGGACGCACCGGGCGTGGACGGGCTGTTGTTTGTGAATACGGATGAAGAGCTGATGACGGGCGACTTCGTCAGGGTGAAGGTGACGGGAGCCGCAGAATACGACCTGATCGGGGAGATCTGTGAGGAGGGGAGAACATGAATCTGCCTAACAAGTTGACGATTTTCCGTGTCATTCTGATCGTGCCCTTTGTGGTGCTTCTTCTGGGCAGCCATCAGCAGTGGGGATGGTTTATGGCGCTTTTCGGCGGTATTCTGGAATATGTGGACTACATCGCCGTCGCCATTTTCATCATTGCCAGCCTGACGGACATGCTGGACGGAAAGATCGCCAGAAAGTACAACCTGGTCACGAATTTCGGCAAGTTCATGGATCCGCTGGCGGATAAGCTTTTAGTCTGCTCGGCGCTCATCTGTCTGGTGGAGATGGGCCGGCTTCCGGCCTGGATGGTCATCATCATCATCAGCCGCGAATTTATCATCAGCGGTTTCCGTCTGGTGGCCTCTGATAACGGCGTGGTCATCGCGGCCAGCTACTGGGGAAAATTCAAGACGACATTTCAGATGATCGCCGTGATCCTGCTGATCGTGAATTTCCAGGCGGCTTTCATGCAGATGCTTACGACGCTCTGCGTCTGGATCGCGCTGATTCTGACGGTTGTGTCGCTTGTGGATTATATCGCTAAGAATCACAGGGTACTTACGGAAGGGAGTATGTGAGATGACAGCGGAACTGATCTCTGTGGGAACAGAGATCCTTATGGGCAATATCGTGA
>CANREE010000124.1 GCA_947629545.1 uncultured Lachnospiraceae bacterium
GAACTGGAATCCGGCGCAAGCCTCCAGAGCATGGTGGTGCTGTACGAATCCAAGGAGGCTATGCTTGACGACTGGGAGCTGATGAGCGAGGACAACCTCTCCGAAGTGCAGGTCAAGAACGGCGCTGGGCTTGTCGTGGGACGGTACGAAGGCCTGATTCTCGACCATGAAACGTCCGTGGAGGGCGCTGACGGCACAGTGACTACCACTTATAGTCTGCGTGAGAAAACGCCCGTGGAAAGGCGTCTGGACGCTTTGGAGGAAGGTCAGGCGGTGCAGGACGGCGCTATTTCCGACCTCGGAGAAGCGACAAGCGAGCTGTCTGAGCAGATGGAAGGAGGGCCGCTGTCGTAATGGGAAAATTTTATGGATTGAAAATTAAGGCCGGGGAAATGCGGATTGAGGACGTGCCGAAGCTGTGGCGTGCCGCTACGGAAAAATGGCTGAGGGAGAACGCATGAGAACAGGCGTTGATATCAGCAAGTGGCAGGGAAACGTAGACTTCGCCCGCGTGTCTAAAAATGTCGATTTCGTCATATTGCGGGAAGGATACCGGAAGGCAATCGACCCCATGTTCTTAAGCTACACGGAGGGATGCCGGAAGAATGGAATCCCCATTGACGGCGTATATCATTTTTGCTACTCGCTTAATGATGCTGACACGCTGGCGGAGGCGGAAGCGTGCGTGGAACACGTCGAATCGGCGGGGCTGGGAAAAGATACGGTCATATTCTTCGATTTTGAATATGATACAGTGAGCGACGCCCAAAAGAGGGGCGTGTGGCTTGGAAAACAGGAGTGCATCCGCTTCACGCGAATTTTCTGCGATTACATCCAGTCCCACGGCTACCGCGCCGGCGTGTACACCAATATGGACTATTACCGCCGCATGTACACGCCTGACAGCATCAGCCAATATGTGCTGTGGCTTGCTGATTATTCCGGCGCGCCGGACATCCCGTGCGCGTATCATCAGTATACTGACAAGGGGCATGTGGACGGAATCGCCGGAAACGTGGATATGGACTATTGCTATGTGGATAAGGAGGAACAGAAGATGGGTGTACTTATCGGCAGTGCGAGAAGTAACGAAAACGGCGGAATCAACGGCGGCAAGCCGGGAGACCAGACAGGCGGCGAGGTGTCCACACAGGCGTGGTATCTCCACAGCAAGGGGTGGAAAGTCCTGCGCCCGATGGACAAGGCTGTGGCCGAGAAGATTGCCCGCAACATGGAGGCGGCGTGTGCCAATCCGAACATTGGCTATTGCCAAGACCATCGCGACAGCCTTATATTGGCCGCGAAGCCATACGGATACGACGCGGCGAAGGTGGATAAGCCGGTGGAGGCGGATTGCGGTGGCCTTGTGCGGCTATGCTGTCTGTATGCGGGTATCAGTGTAGGTGACTTTTACACCGGCAACGAGGCAGAGGTGCTTATTAAAACCGGCGAGTTTGCCATGTTCGAAAGTGACAAATTCTGCAAATCGGCGGACTATCTGGAGCGCGGCGACATCCTTGTGACGCGGTCAAAGGGTCACACCGTCGTTGCGCTGTCTGACGGCGACAAGGTCGAGAAGCAGGTCACGGAAGGGTGGAAACAGGCCGGCGATGGCCGGTGGTGGTATCAGAACGCGGACGGGACATATCCCCGCGGCGGATGGGCGTATCTGAATGAGGCGACCGGCGGCACGTCCGGGTGGTATCTGTTTGATGCTGACGGGTATATGCTGACTGGGGCACAGGTGGCACCGGATGGGAAGATGTATTACCTCTGCGACGCGCCGGGGATCCATGAGGGGCAGTGCATGGTGACGGATGAGAAGGGCGCGCTGATGGTTGCGGAGTGGGACGCGGGAGCGGGGCGGTACAAAGTGGGCTGATTCCGTTTTGCATTTCGTTTTGCATAGGTGTGTTTTACGGTTTCCGATGAGGTAATATGATGGCAGGTATCGGAAATCAGAGGATACCTGAGAAATGGCTTAAAATCGTTATTCTTTGCACATTTGACGGTTTTAAGCCATTCCCCGCGCACGATTCCTTACGGGTTCGAATCCCACTCTCTCCGCTTGAAAAGTCCGTGTCGCGCGGGCTTTTTTATTTCCATGTGAGCAGAGCGCCAGTGACGTTTCTTCATATTGCGTGCTGAAAGTATCAATATTCAAACAACGGTTCCCTGATGATTTCTCTTCCCGTATTATTTTCAAACCATTCCGCGCTCTCTGTATGGACCGGGATAATGTACCGGGGATCCACAGTATCGATCAGAGTCCGGATCGTTTCAGGATCCTGCGCTGTTTTTCAGCGGAAGAGGTCAAAAATACACGTACTTTCTGAAATGTGCCCGGGTTGGGAATGTTATCGCCGGCGGCGGAAGCGATAGAAGCGGTATATACGTCCTGCATAAATAGTCTTCCTGCGTGTCTTGCGGCTTTATATGAGGAAACACAACGGTCAATATTTGTGGAAGCCATGAAAATGAATGTCGGTCCCTGGATTTCGCTCATTGCGTCGCCGGCAATCATCTCAAGCTCTGTTTCGGTGATATTGGCTTTGTTTTCGCGGCTTAGTGCGGTGCCCTCGGTAATCAGTACGTCTGCGTGACCAGGCCGCGCTAAAAGTGCGGAAAAGCTTTTGCGTCCGTTTGCCCTGAAATCTCCTGTATAGAGAATGCGTCTTCCTTCGCACTCCAGAAGCAGCATATAAGAATCGAAGGCGGAATGATCACACAGAAAGGGAGTTATGCGGATATCGTCCACGGTTATGGTTTCTCCCGAACGCAGAAAACCGTCAGTCTGTAGAGGTGTTTTGCCAAGATAGTCTGCCGCAGCGCGGTAGACTGCCGAGGATTTTTCGCCCATATAGATCGGGATTCCGGGCAGGATACGGTCTGCGAGACCGATATGATCGCCGTGGTAATGAGATATGAAAAGGGCATGATAGGCTGGTTCCCCGAAAAAGAGGCCGTCGATTTCCGGTATTTTTGGCTCCTGCTCGCCGAGTTCGCTGCCTGCCTCCAGGATTAACCGGGTGCGGCCGGAGCTTATTTCTATGATGGAACCGCCGATCTGGTCCTGACCGCGAATAACATGAATGATCATATCAGTTTTCTCCAATCGCTGCATTTAACGGGGCATTTTTTCGTATATCATATATTTTTGATCTTCGCATCCTGATTCTGAGTAAAAAAATGTCTCAATACCAAGAGCATTCATCAGAAGGAGAAGCTGCGGATGTTCTCCGTTCAGCTCCTGCTGCTGCAATCCTTCTGTCGAAACGAGAGGACACGAGGTTACCTTTATTTCCTGAGATTTTTCAAAATCCGTAAGGCCAAAATCGTTAAGCAGTTTTTGTTTGTCAATAATTTGCAGGTATGTATATCCCTCTAAAACGCAGCGGAGCATGGTATCCTTGCTGTTTTGCCTTTTGAGTTCCAGAATACGCAATGTGGAATCGTCCCATGCCAGCAGATCTATCTTTCCGGCCTTATCAGCAGATCTGTTTTTTAATGGTGTCTGATAATCCAGAATTTTTCCAATAACGGGAAGCTGCTCTTGACGGAACATTTTCATAGCGATGAGTTCTTCTTCTCTGCCGGAATCAGGATTGGCAATCTTGCCGTCGTGCCCCGGAGTTCTGTAACTGGCTTTTCGGGTGATCTGTGGAATTTCAAGAAACTTATTAATATTATTAAGGCACCATGCGGCTATAATCTCTGTATAATATTCTTTAGTGTCCGATGTTTTTCCTCGGTAGTTGACGAAACTTTCTTTATAAAATTGTGTCATATTTTTGGATGCAGTATTGATCCGATCCAAAAGCCGCGCTTTTGTATAGCTGCTCATTGTTATGTCTCCTGTTTTTCGAAATTTGCTCTGTATCGAAGTATAGCATATGGGTTCGACATTGTCTACATGGCGAAACGCAGTTACCGCTTCGTCCTCATAAGATGAATTCTTGAAAAATTAGAGATGAAAGATGGGCGAAAAATATTTGAAAATGTGGTTGACAAATCTATTGCCCTGTGCTAGACTACCTTTTGCTGTGATTGGTACGCTTTTGGTACGGTTGGACTGACAAGGTACTGAAGCAACTCCATTCGCGGTATTTTTTTCGGATTCAGGCATCTTTGGGCAGAAGTACCCAAGTGGTTGAAGGGACACCCCTGGAAAGGGTGCAGGCCGTTAATAGCGGTGCGAGGGTTCAAATCCCTCCTTCTGCGCTGGCTCGCAAGAGCCACACGGACCTTGACAATTGAAGACTGAACAGTATGCAGAACCCTGAAAGATTTCCGCGAATATCAGCCTGACGGCGTG
>CANREE010000125.1 GCA_947629545.1 uncultured Lachnospiraceae bacterium
GGCTCTGCCTTCACGCCTGATTAAAATACTTTGTGTGATCTCATTTTTGCTCTTGACAAGAGGTCACTTCATAACAGAAAGCTGGATTTTTCAGTTCATGACTTTGTGCCCGGAGAGATTTTTACAGCGAAGTCTTGAAAGTTAACGCGGCAGCATTTATAATAAAAAATAATTGGCTCTGCCTGTGCTGCAGGGGCACATAAGAAATGGGGCCGATGGAACTGGAGAGAAACGATGAGAAGATTTGCAGCGCCTATTTTGACTGTTTTGATTGCGGCGCTTCTTGGGGGAACCGCGGTGCAAAGCCAGGCGGCCGGGATTGATACGATGATGCCGAAGGGGCCGGTCACGGGTTCGGGATATGCCGTTGGAAACGGCTTCGGAGGGACGGCTTCTGTTCCGGCGGAGGACGCGGCGCAGCTTGCCCGCGACGAAGCAGATGGAGTGATCCGCAAAGAGGCCCATTCTGCAGATAAGGTGACATTGTCCTTTATCGGGGATCTGGGTTTCGGCGAAGGATATGCAATTATGAATTATTACCACAGTACCGGCGACCAGCTGGAAAAGTGCATCCTGCCGGATGTGCTGGCGCGGATGGACGCGACCGATATCATGATGGTGAATAACGAATATACCTACAGCAATCGGGGAAAACCCCTGTCCGGAAAGACCTATACGTTCAGGACCAGGCCGGAAACGGCGGCCAACCTTCTCAAGATGTCGGCGGACATTGTTTCCGTGGCCAATAACCATATTTATGATTACGGCGAGACCGCGCTGATCGATACGCTGGACACGCTGGACCAGTATGGCGTCCCTTATGTAGGCGCGGGGCGGAATCTGGACGAGGCGAAAAAGATCGTGTATTTCCGGGTAAACGGCATCAAGATCGCCTATGTCAGCGCGACTCAGGTGGAGCGGTCCTATGTATTTACGAAGGAGGCCACGGCCACTTCGGCCGGTGTGCTCCGCACTTACGATCCGGCGACGTTTCTGGAAGTGATCCGTGAGGCGGACGCCAACAGCGATTTCGTGGTAGTCTATGTCCATTGGGGGACGGAGGGTACCAATCAGTTCGAGGCGGATCAGCAGAGTCTGGGACGCCAGTATATCGACGCGGGCGCCGACCTGGTCATGGGCGATCATCCGCACCGCCTGCAGGGCATCGAGTATTATAAGGGTGTGCCGATTCTTTACAGCCTTGGGAATTTCTGGTTCAACAGCAGTACGCTGGATACCGGAATCGCCGAGGTGGACATCACGAAGGACGGCATCGCGGAATTCCGTTTCGTACCCTGTCTGCAGAAGGGATGCCGCACGTCGCTTGTGACGGACGCGGGGGAGAAGCAAAGGGTGCTCCAGTTTATGCAGAGAATCTCTGTGGGCGTGACGATCGATGAAAATGGGGTCGTGCGGCCGGTACAGCGATGATATCTCCGGAATGTCCGGTAAAGCAGCTCTCGGAACGGATGGCTGCCGCTGAATGTAAAATGAATCACATCCTGCGAAAACTGATCTGTCTGCGGGTCAGGGAAAAATGAAACATGGACTTGTCTACGGACAGGGATGACTCACGAATCGCATAATCACTAAACAGCTGCCTGATGTAGCAGCTGTTTTTTTGATTGTCAGCAGATTATCTGACCTTGCGTTGAGCGCCCGATAATCCTGACAGTAGGCTAAGTTCAGGAAGAAAAGTCCTGACGGTGAAAGACTTCATTTACATGCCTCGCCTTCAGCACACAGACAAGGAGATCATCTTCCGGCTATATTCTAGCATGAATCTTAAAAAAAGTCACTATAATCATTAAGATATACCGCTGATTCTTTGCGCAGGAAAGCGTATGATCATGACACAAAAGCCAAAAACACAGTGGTTTCTATAATGAAAGGGGACTCAAATGGAACGTACCGCATCAAAAATTACAAACATGACGGAGGGAAATCCTGTCCGTATGATCATGGTCTTTGCAGTGCCGCTTTTTATCGGGGACATCTTTCAGCAGGTATACAGTCTCGTGGATACCATGATCGCCGGGCATTTTCTCGGAGATGGGGCGATCGCGGCAATCGGAGCAACAGGCGTGCTCTATTCCCTGCTCATGAATCTGACGTGGGGTCTGAATAACGGATACTGCGTTGTCCTGTCCCGGCTCTTTGGCAGCGGGGGCAAAGGGCAGTTCCGCAGCGGAGCAGCGGCTATGATCAAATTAAATCTGGGCATCGGCGTCTTGCTGACGGTGGTCTCTGTCCTGTTTCTAAAGCCTGCCATGCGGCTTCTGCTGACGCCGGCGGATGTATTCGATCAGTCGTATCTGTACATCGTCATTATTCTCGGCGGTATGCTCACTACCATTGCCTACAACGGCTGCGAGGGATTTTTGCGGGCCATGGGCAACAGCAGGACACCGTTATATTTCCTCATCCTGTCCAGCTTTTTGAATCTGGCGCTGGATGCGTTGTTTGTGATTCTGCTTCATGCCGGTATCGCAGGCGCAGCTCTGGCTACGGTGATTGCGCAGGCGGTTTCGGCGGCGCTGTGCGGAGCGTACATCTTTCTGAACTACCGGGAATATCTTCCCAGCGCTGCAGACTGGAAAGTCAGCCGGGATCTTTCCGCCGAGATGTTTACCACCGGTTTCTCCATGGCGATGATGCAGTGTGTGTTTGCGTTTGGCTCCGTCGTGCTTCAGCGATCGATCAATGCGCTGGACACGGATATCATCACGGCTCATACCGCTTCACGCCGGGTTTATGAGCTGCTGATGATCCCTATGTCCACTGTTTCCATCGCCACCAGTACCTTTGTGGGGCAGAACTATGGGGCGAAACAGTATCGCCGCATCCGGGAGGCCAACCGGAAGATGCTCCTGGTGGAGTTTCTATGGTCGGTTTTCTCCATCCTCGTCTGCTGGACGATGGGGCGGCCCCTTGTTGTACTTCTGACCGCAACCGGGAATGAGAAAATTATCGCCAACGCACTCCTTAATCTGCGGCTCAGTACCGCGTGTTTCTTCCCGCTTGGCGTTCTGTTTATCCTGCGTTACTCGATGCAGGCCATGGGACATAAAGTGCTTCCGGTGCTTTCCAGTACCATTGAACTGGCGGTCAAGATCATTTCCGCGGCTGTACTGGTGCCCGCCATTGGATATCTGGGCGTAGCGCTGACGGAGCCGGTTATCTGGTGTCTGTGCGCATTGTTTCTTTCTGTTTTTTATGTTACAATAGGACATCAAAAACAATCGGAGGGAAGAAATGGGCGAATTTCGCTCTCCCGTGCCCAAATTAGAGATAGTGTGAGGTGATACAATGAGCGGTCTCCTGTTTCAGATCCGGTCAGCTGACGATGTGATCGAGCTCATAGAGGACGTAGGTTTTCTCCCATTTTTCGCAAATCACATTCCCGGATTTTCGGTGGAGGAGTGCTGCCCGAGGGAGCTTTGGTTTGCCGAAGGGGTAGACGGCCCGTGGGAATGGAAAGGTCCCATTGCCAGGAGCGGCAGATGCGTGTATGGGAAGTTTTATGGAGGGAAAGCGGGTTTTGTGAGCCGGGCGTGGTTCCCTGAGTTTGCAAATTTTAGAAGGGACGGGTACGACTTCGACGCACGGTATGATGATGAACTTGCTTCACGCAAAGATAAAGTCATTTTTGACACCGTTTCAGAACATGGAGCCCTTTTATCAAAGGAGCTGAAGGACATCTGCAATTACCGCAAAGGCGGAAATAAAGGCTTCGACACGGTCATTACCCGACTTCAGATGCAGACCTACATCAGCGTTGCGGATTTTGTCTATATGAAAGATAAATTTGGGCAGACTTACGGCTGGGGCGTGGCGAAATATTCCACGCCAGAAGTACAGTTTGGGTATGATTTTACGACTTCGGCGTATCGCAGGGAACCGGAAGAGTCAAGAGAGCGTATCATTGCCCATCTGAAAACCGTTCTGCCGGAAACAGACATGGAGCAGTTGCTAAAACTGATCAAATGAGGAAAATATCGGATTCTATTATGACTTTTGGGATGCCGCCGCGAGACCGATCGGCACCCGGCCGCGTTTTTGAAAGTTTAATCGGTTAGTTTCTGCGATTTTTGCGTTTTTAGTGAGAACCGGGCGATTGGATTTTCGTGCTTGACAAATTCCGCGCCGCCCGCTATAATGGCTATAATTTCATGACGAAAAGCGATGATAAGAACAAGTAGCGGCAGGCAGCAGCAC
>CANREE010000126.1 GCA_947629545.1 uncultured Lachnospiraceae bacterium
ATAACAGACATTCTTGGGTCCAACGAACTCCTGTCACAGTCACAGGCGGTCTTGTTAAGATTGGCCCCACATCTATTACAAATCCCTTTGCAGTCTTCCTTGCACAGGACCTTCATCGGCAGGTTCAGATACAACTCATCGCATACCAGCTGATCCACATCCAGCGTGTACCCCTGCAAATAGGGCTGTTCCTCCAGAGCTTCGGCCCGCTCCCGCGAAGACAGCTTCATATCAAATGTCCTCGCAAGATCCAGCGAGAATGGAACCTTCACCGGTTCCAGACAGCGGCTGCACGGAATCATCAGCGCAAGCTTTACGCCTCCTTCCGCCGTCAGCGTCCGGTCCCCGATATTTACGAAGTGAAGCTTCACCGGCTCCGCCTCCGTCAGTTCATACTCGCCTTCCGGGGTACTGAGACTGGTCATGTCCAAATCCGCGGTCACATCCAGCTCTTTCCCGTCTCTGGTAAACAGTTCGGTCAGGTTTATCTGCATAATAACTCCTAACACGCACCCTAACATTATACAAAGGGGCGCAATGTTTGTCAACTGGTTTTTTCACGCCGGCGCAGAAATCTGTTTTATGACTGCAGCCTGCCTCTTACTGCACCAGCCGCAGGGTCTCGCGGGCGATGGCCAGTTCCTCGTTGGTCGGGATCAGCATGACCTTGACTTTGGAGTTCGCGGAAGAAATGACCGCGTTTTTGCCTCTCACGTCATTGGCCTCATCGTCGATCTCCACGCCCAGGTACCCCAGGTAAGCGCAGACAGCCTTGCGGGTCTTCTTGTCATTCTCGCCTACGCCGGCAGTGAACGCGATGGCGTCCACACCGTTCATCGCGGCCGTGTAAGCACCGATGTACTTGGCAACCCGGTAAATAAACGCGTCCAGAGCCACCTGCGCGTCATGGTTGCCCGCCTCGGCGGCCGCGCCCAGATCGCGGAAGTCGCTGGATACGCCGCTCATGCCGAGAACGCCGGACTTCTTGTTCAGAATGTTCAGCACCTCGTCCACGGTCTTGCCTTCGTTGTTGCAGATGAACTGGACGACGGCCGGATCGATATCGCCGCTTCTGGTGCCCATGATCAGGCCCTCAAGCGGGGTCAGACCCATGCTGGTGTCTACGCACTTGCCGCCGATGGAAGCGGAAATGCTGGCGCCGTTGCCCAGGTGGCAGACGATGACTTTCGCGTTCTTCGGATCCAGCCCGCCGAACTTGATGGCCTCGCCGGATACGAACATATGGCTGGTGCCGTGGAAGCCGTAGCGGCGGATGCTGTATTTCTCAAGGTATTCCTTGGGAATCGCGTACATATAGGCCTTCTCCGGCATCTTCATGCCGAACGCCGTATCCCAGACGGCCACGTTGGGCTTGCCGGGCATGGCGGCCTCGCAGGCCTCGATACCCATCAGGTTAGCCGGATTGTGCAGCGGTCCCAGCGGGAAGCACTCGCGAATGACCGCCTTCACGTCCTCGGTGACCAGGCAGGAATCGCTGTACTTGGTGCCCGCATGGAGCACGCGGTGGCCGATGGCGGTGATCTCGTCGGTGCTGGCGATCACGCCGTGATCCTTATCCTGCAGAGCTTCCAGAACCAGCTCGATCGCTACATGATGATCCGGCATGGGCTTCTCAACGACATATTTGTCCTTGCCTGCCGGCTGATGGGTCAGCTTGGAACCGTCGATGCCGATCCTCTCGCAGAGACCCTTGGCGATGACGCCCTCATTGTCCATATCGATCAGCTGATACTTCAAAGAAGAACTTCCGCAGTTAACGACTAATATTTTCATCTTGGTCTACTCTCCTTTTTATTCAATCACACTGGCTGGCGCGCGGCACGCTGTCAGCCTTCGCACTAACCCTGCGCTTCGCCTGCGGCCCGCGCCCGCTAAGCGCCCAATGCCTACTTCACGATCTCGCCCATCACAACGCCTGCGCAGCCGGCCGCGTTGGACTCGTCGGTATCAATATGCATCGCCAGCGCGTAGCTGTCGCTCACGCGGACAACCACGTCGCCGAAGATCAGGCTTCTGCCGTCGGTGTCAACCTTCACACTCACGACGTCGCCGTTCTCCACGCCCAGCTCCTTCGCGTCCGCGACGGTCGCGTGGATGTGACGCTTCGCAGCGATCACGCCCTCGGTGATCTCGATCTCGCCCTTCGGGCCGATGATCTTGCAGGCGCCGCTGCCGGCAATATCGCCGGACTCACGGACCGGGGCCACAACGCCGATGGAACGGGCGTCGGTCAGGGACAGCTCCACCTGGGTGGCCTTTCTCACCGGGCCAAGGATCGATACGCCTTTCAGTTCTTTCTTGCTTCCCACGATGGTAACTCTCTCCTCGCAGGCAAACTGTCCGGGCTGGGACAGGTCTTTCTTCTTGGTCAGCTGGTAGCCCTCTCCGAACAGGGTTTCCAGATCCGCCTGGGTCAGATGAATATGACGCGCGCTTGTCTCAACAATAAATTTCATGATGTATCCTCTCCTTTTCCTGATAATAAGGCCTACAGGCCGGAGACATGCCCTGCAGACATGTCTCCATTAAATCTATTCTATGTGGTTTTCGCTGATTTTTCAAGCCCCCGGATGGAAATTAATTGCATTTTTTGTCAAACATGCAGGGGCGCGCTACTGCTTGGACTTCCGGTTCATCTCCGACGCCGGTTTGCCAGTCATACTGTTCCGGCGCTGATGCTTACCGGGTTTCGGTTTATTCTCCCCAGCTGCGCTCTCCTCCTCGACAATCGCATTGAAACTCTTGGCAACCCTGACCGAATTGCTGCGCGGCCTGCTCTGCGGCTGACCGTTCCCCGGCTGCACCGGGGCAGGCGCAGGTGTCGGGTCTATCGTTCGTGTTTCGGTTGGTGTCGGGGTCGGCGTCTGATTCGTCGTTCGCGTTTCGGTCGGGGCAGGGGCTGGCGCAGGCGTCGGGTCTGTCGTCCGTGTTTCAGTCGGCGCAGGCGCCGGCGTCTGGTCCGTCGTCCGCGTTTCGGTTGGTGCCGGGGCCGGCGTCTGATCCGTCGTCCGCGTTTCGGCCGGCGCCGGATCATCCAGCCTGATTAAAATGGTATTCTCCAGCTGCATCAGCGGAAGTCCTGCCTGCTGCCTCTTCCGGTTCTCGGCCACCGCACCTCTCGTCAGTTTTTCCCTTAACCCTTCCCGGATTGTATCCGTGCGGCTCTCCCGGTACTCGTCGAAGCGGAACATCTCGTCTGCCCGTTCTGTATTGAGGTAGCCGTCTGATCTTACCGCTTCGCATGCGCTCAGATCCAGCTCCACCGGCTTAACTTCAAGTCCCCATTTGCCGTCGCGATCCGGTCTGAGGCTGACCATTTCAATATGATGTCCGCCGTCAGCTATGACATGCATAAAAAGCTTTTCGTAAAAAAACGGGCTATGATTCTGCGTGAACCGGCCTGCGTATTCCTTCAGGGATACGCCGTCCACATAGAATACGTCCTCCAGCTTACTGCCCAGCAATTGCCGCGATTCCGGCGACGGCGCAGCAGCCATAAGCAGTCCGTTCACATACTGACTCATTTGCTCCGGAAGATCGGGATATGACTCCAGTTCCTCCATTGATGCATTCATGTAAGCTCCGGCGCCCTGGGGAACCTTCAGGGTCATCGTCGCAGTTCTGTCGGGTCTCATGATCTGAGCGCCGAAGTCCTTGAGCGCTTCGAGGTCATTCTCGTCCATGTTCCAGAGGCCGCTGAACATGATATGATGCCCTGTCAGCTCCAATCCCTTTTTCTGCCAGTATGCGCCGTAAATATGCGATTTCGATTCGTTCATATGGTAGCGCTCCCGATCTGCTTCTGTCGGATATCTCCTGTAAAACCACTCCGGATAATCCTTCGCTTTCACCTCCAGTGTCTGCGACATCCGGCAATAAGCTCCCAGGCGGAACATATCATTCGGATCCCTTAAATCCAGCCGGCTCGGATCAAAGTTGTCTATGAAATCGGCCATTTTGTCCAGATAGTACTCCCGCGCACCCACATTCGGAGAATAGAAGGCTCTCACGAGCTGATGCATCTGATCCGTTGTAGGTTTACAATACATGTGTTACAACTGAATAATTAATAAAGCAGAGATCCCTCTTTTGTGTTATATTTTAGTC
>CANREE010000127.1 GCA_947629545.1 uncultured Lachnospiraceae bacterium
TAGGCGGTCACCGCGTAGAGGCTCATGAGCCCGCCCATGGAACTGCCTGCGATGAAGGTATGCTTCCGGTCGGGAAGCGTACGGTAGTTCCGGTCAATGTAGGCCTTGAAGGAACGGATCATCCACCGCATGGTGGCGCGCCCGCGTCCGGTGATATTGCCGAAGTGGACGTCCCTGAAAGAGAACGGCGAGTACTCGCTGAGCCGCCCGTTGTCCGGATGATGGTTGCATTCCACGGCCGCGATGATCAGCTCCGTCTCCGAGAATTCCATGTATTCCGTCATGCCCCAGGACTTGCCGTAGGTGGCGTCCTCGTCGAAGAAGACATTGTGCCCGTCGAACATGTAGAGAACCGGGTAGCGCCGGTCCGGCTCGTGCAGGTAGGACTCCGGAAGATAAATGTAAGCGCGCCGCGGCTCGTCGCCGGTCAGCTCCGGAATCGTGACATCCCAAACTTCAACCATGATTGCTTTCCCCCAGTGGTGGAATCGTTTGATTTTACGTGGATAATATACCATAGAGGGCGGAAAATAGCAAGGATATTATTCCGTGCAGAATATTGATAAGTTAAATGTTGACAAGTAAACATTTATATCATATAATACAGACTCGGGAGGGAAACCGTCATGCTGGAACAGGAACGTTTTGAAGAATTTTCATCTCTGATATCGGGAATTTACGGCAGTATCCAGAAGCTGAAGGCGCGCTACACGGCGCAGCTCGGACTGAAGGCAGTCCATGTGTTCTGGATCTATCTGTTGCGGGAGCATCCGGAGGGGATGTCGGCGTCGGAACTGGCCGCGGCCGGGCAGTCCGACCGCAGCCTGGTCTCCAGGGAGATCGACGACCTCTTCGAGAAGGGGATCATTTTCACACGGGACGGAAATGGGAAGCGGCGTTACGGATGGAAGCTGGAGCTTACGGATAAGGGGCGGGAGCTGGCGGACGTCATCTCGGCTGTGGCCGCGGAGGTCCAGGATACGGTGAGCCGCGGGATCCCCGAGGAGGATCTTGTTACATTTTACCGCACGTTAAGAACGCTGGCCGGCGGTTTTGACGGGCTGAACAGGAATAATCAGATACAGGAGGTCATTGACAGATGGCTGTAAGAATTTTAAGCGACTCCGCCTGCGATATCCCGCAGAGCGAAGCGAAGAAAATGGGCGTCACGGTGCTGCCGCTGAAGACGATCATCGACGGAGTGGAGTACCTGGACGGCGTAACGATAACGACGGAAGAATTTTACGAGAAGCTGGAGAAATGCAGGACGCTGCCGACCACGAGCCAGCTCTCCCCGGCGGAGTTCGGGGACGCGTTCTGCGCTGCCGCTGAGAATGGAGACGAGGTGGTGGTCATTACGCTTTCCGGGAAACTGTCCGGGACGCTGCAGAGCGCCACGATCGCCGCGGAGGAGTTTCCGGGAAATGTGTGGATTGTGGACAGCGGGACTGTCACCATCGGTCAGCGGATCCTGATCGACTATGCGGTCCGCCTGCGCAGCCTGGGTCTGGGTGCCGGGGAGATTGCGGGGCAGCTGAACCGGATGAAGTCCAGGGTCTGCCTTCTGGCGAGAGTGGATACGCTGGAATATCTTGTCCGCGGCGGGCGGCTGTCGAAAACTGCCGGCCTGGCGGGGACGCTCCTTAATATCAAGCCGGTCCTCAGCGTGGAGGACGGCGTGGTCAAGGTCATCGGGAAGGCGCGGGGATCGAAGCAGAGCAGCAATATGCTGACGGAATTTATCATGAAAAAGGGCGGCGTCGATTTTGACATGCCGGTCATGCTCGCCTATTCCGGGACGGACGACAGTCTTCTGAGGGAGTATATCGAGAACAGCCGCGCGCTCTGGGAGGGGCATCTGGACAGCCTGCCGTCGACCATGATCGGCAGTACGATCAGCACGCACGCCGGTCCCGGCGCGATCGCGGCGGCGTTCTTCGCTAAGGAGTAAGCCGGTATTTGCTGTTACGGAAATGGGCGACAAATTGACATAACTTAAACGTCTGCGGTTGAAAGCCGGGGGCGTTTTTGTTATACTGGATAAAGCTGATAAAAGAAAGCGGGATAAGTTTGAGCGGATGAAGGAATTAGCAGGGCAGGAGGAAATTGATGTAAATGACACATGAAGAACAGAGGATATGGCTGATAGAACAGCTGCTGGCGGAAAGATCGGATGTATCTGATGTAAAGATACCGTCAGAAGAACAGGGGCAGAAGGATCTGTTAAGAGGTCTTATGAATATTCGTATGCCTGAGCCCATCAGTGATGAGTTTTTGAAGGTTCAGGATGAATACCTGACTGCGGAAAATCAAGCTGCAGGCATAGTAAAGTTAGCGGATTTGTCGCCGGTCGGAGCTGATGAAAGAATCTGTCTGTGGCAGGGAGATATGTCCAGGCTTGCGGTGGATGCAGTGGTCAATCCGGCTAACTCTGGCTTCACCGGATGCTATCAGTGGCTTCATTCGTGTCTGGATAACATTCTGGGTTCAAAGGCCGGTATTGAGCTTAGACTTTGCTGTAATGATATCATTGAGAAGCAGGGCTGTCCGGAACCGACAGGGCAGGCAAAGATCACGCCGGCATTCAACCTTCCTGCGAAGCATATCATCCACACCGTCGGTCCTATTGTGCAGCACAGGCTGACGAAACAGAATGAAGATGATCTCGCATCATGCTATCGGTCTATTCTTAAACTGGCTGATGAGAATGGACTATCGAGTGTTGCATTTTGCTGTATATCCACGGGAGTATTTATGTTCCCGAATGAAAGGGCAGCGGAAATTGCCGTGAGAACGGTTAAGGATTATCTGGATGAAACGGGAAGCGGAATCAAGATTATTTTCAATGTGTTCAAGGATATTGACTATCTGTTTTATAAAAACCTTTTGAAATAAATCAAATCATAAGAAAACGGCAGAAAGGGTATGAACCGGATCGAAATGTCTCGAAATGTTATTGTAATGTACCGAAATGTGCGGAGATCGCGGTGCGGACGGTGCGGGAGTACAGAGGCGATACGGAGGTGATCTTCAATGTCTTTAAAGATATCGATTACGAAATCTACCGGGAGTTACTCGGATAATATCAGGAGGCTTCGCGGGGCTCTGGACGAGGCTGAGGCCGTGGTTGTCGGCGCGGGAGCGGGCCTGTCTACCTCCGCTGGATTTGTATATACCGGAGAGCGGTTCGAGAAATACTTCTCTGATTTCGCGGCGCGGTACGGGTTCCGCGACATGTATTCCGGCGGCTTCTATCCGTTTGCGAGTCCGGAGGAATTCTGGGCGTACTGGAGCCGCTATATTTTCATCAATCGTTATCAGGACGCGCCGAAGCCGGTCTATGAGGAACTGCTCGCGCTGATTAAAGAGAAAAATTATTTCGTCATTACGACCAACGTGGATCATTGCTTCCAGAAGGCTGGCTTTGACAAACAGCGGCTTTTCTACACCCAGGGCGATTACGGCCTGTTTCAGTGTTCCGGTCCGTGCCGTCAGGAGACCTATGACAACGAGAGTGTGATCCGGCAGATGATGGAGCGGCAGGAGAATATGCGGGTTCCGTCGGAACTGCTTCCGGTCTGTCCGCACTGCGGCCGGCCTCTGACGATGAATCTGCGTTCCGACGATAAATTCGTGGAGGACGAGGGCTGGCACGCGGCCGCGGCGCGGTACGAGGAGTTCCTGCGCACACGGCAGGACGGGCGAAGGATTCTCTTCCTGGAACTGGGCGTAGGCTACAATACGCCCGTGATCATCAAGTACCCGTTCTGGAAGATGACGGCGGCGAATCCGGAGGCCGTGTACGCCTGCGTAAATTACGGGCAGGCGTACTGCCCGGAGGAGATCGCGGAGCGGAGCG
>CANREE010000128.1 GCA_947629545.1 uncultured Lachnospiraceae bacterium
TTCAGGACGCCTTTGGTCTGCGCCAGGGTAGCGGTGGTAATGGTGGCCAGCTTTCCGTGGGAGCGGTGGAACCGCTCCAGGGCGGGAATATCCACGTCGGCAACTGCGTCGCCGTAGGTTACCATGAAGGTTTCATCGCCTATGTACCTGCGGACACGCGCCAGACGCCCGGCAGTTCCGGTCATCAGGCCGGTATCGGCCAGGGTCACGGACCAGGGATCCACGGCTGTCTCGTGGATGACGGTCTTATTCTCCCGCATATCAAAGGTTACATCGTAGTTGTTGGCGATGTAATTGGCGAAAAACTGTTTAACGATCTCCTGTTTATATCCAAGGCAGATGATGAAGTCATTGTAGCCGTAATGGGAATAGATCTTCATGATATGCCACAGGATCGGCTTGCCGCCGATCTCGATCATCGGTTTCGGCAGCAGATGGCTTTCCTCGCTGATGCGGGAGCCCAGGCCGCCGGCCCAGATTACTACTTTCACTGATTCTTCCTCCGTAGGCTTGTGTGCCGCAGGTTATCCGCGGCGCGAAACGATCATTACTATTATACTTCCCTAAGACGGATCTGTAAACCTGTTTTTCGGCGGCATTCGTTTTCCGGAGTGTCCGACGAGTTCGCGGGGAGGATATTTGTTTTGCAGTGTGCCCGGCGCGTTTGTGAAGCGGGTATACACAGCGATTGGGGTGGAAAAGAGCCGGTCTGGTTATACCTGCATATTTTTTAGCAGTACAGGTTTATAGATTACATTGATCTTTCCGTTAGACGTATCCAGGACGACCTTCCGGGTTCCGGCGTCCGAACTGTAGGACTTGCCTCGTTTCTCGCCGTTTACGTAGATCGCGGCGTTGGAGGTATCCGCGCTCACGCGGTAGTCCGATTCTCTTCCTTCCAGTTCCGCCGTGATCGACGCGTTGCTGGTATCGGCCTTCAGTTCTTCGGTGAACTGACACTTGCTTACGGTAATGCTGCCGTTGCTGCTGTCGGCCACGCATTTGCGAAAGATGGAGTCCTTTACGGAAATGGAGGCGTTGGAGGTGTCCGCGCTGCACACGTCGCAGGAAACGTCTTCGATGCGGATCGGTCCGTTGCTGGTATCGGCGATGAGCCCTGAGCACTTCAGCGAACGGAAATGGATACTCCCGTTGCTGGTGTCCGCGTGGATCTTCTCTGCGTCCTGAATACCGCTTACATTGACGGCGGAATTGCTGGTATCGATCTTAAGTTCCCCGCGGACCGAGACGCGGCAGCCGGCGAGAACAGAGGCGTTGGAAGAATGAAGTTCGATGTGGTCGTATTCTGTTGGCGGAAGGTACAGCTTCACATATTGGATTCCCTGCGTGTTCCTGTGGGAAATGGCTCTGCCGCTGATCCGGACGGTGAAGACGCCATGTTCCACGCCGGCCTGCGCGGTCTCGCCTTCATTTAGCAACAGGCAGACATTGGCGCCGTATCTGCCGTCCGGTGATTCTTCAATGGTGACGGGGCAGTTACGGACGTGGACGTAAACGCTGCGGAAAGGTTCCAGATCCATTTCCTGAAAACGATAGGCGGATTTTTCCTGTGCGGCTCCGCGCTCTCTGAGAAAGCCGGGCAGGGAAGGAAACAGAGGCCGGGGTGCGCCCGGGGCCTTGATCCGGGTCTGCCCGAGGGCCTCTGCCGCCTGCGCGGCCAGGATCGCCGGATCTCCCAGCTCTTCGATAACCGCGTCTTCGTGCTCTGGGCCCGCGTCCTCGAAATATTCTGTGTAATACTGCATGATCTCGGCGGTTCCCTCTGCGGAAAGGCCGTTCAGGTTCTCTCTGAGTTTCTGTAAATACTGTTCTTTGTTCATGATATGCCTGCTCCTTGTAATTATAGATTTGTCGTGGTTACAGGATGCGCCGGTACGGAACCGGCTGAGGCGGTCTGTGCTGCGCACAGCAGCAGATCCATCTTCTTCTTATATTCTTCCCAGTCGTTTCGGTAGCCGGCCAGCTTCCGCCGGCCGTCGCCGGTGATCGAGTAGTATCGCCGGTTGCGGCCATTAAAAGGCTGGTCGTAGGTCGTAAGACACCCGTCCTTCTGCAGCCTGCGCAGTACCGGATACAGGCTGTTCTCCGAGATATCGATCACGCTCTTGATGTACACCGTCAGCTCATAGCCGTATACGTCCCGGCCGTCCAGTACGGCCAGCACACAGGCGTCAAGCATGGCGGCCCCGGTTTGAAATGCCATAGGCATCCTCCTTTTATTTTTAAGCAAATAGAAATATTGATGATTTATCAATATTATATAACGAATAATATTAATTGTCAACTGGCATGTTGAATTTTTTTCTGGGGGGTGCGGGAGGTACGCGGGACAGGCGGTGACGCGGCACATCCCGGGCGCTCATGGCTCCGAAGGGAAGTCCTTCTAACCGAAAAAACGGACCGTTTCGGGGCAACGTCAAATTCGTGAGAAATCCTGAAAGGATTTCTCACTCAGGTTGACGCTGCGCCCCTGACTTGAAGTCAGGGGCGCAGACCCCGAAACAGCCCATTTTTTCGTCAAGAAGGACTAACCCTTCTCCGCAAATCGCGCCCGGGATGTGCCGCGCCCCCGCCTGCCCCGCTGCGCTGTCGCTGGCGGGATGGAAACGATGTCAGGTCGGCAGGAACTTTTTATTCGACGAGTCGGCGATATGTTAAAATAGGTTTAGAATAAGTCGGTGGTCTGGTCAGATAAAAGGTTCGAAGTGATTGATGTGCGCAGAGCAGCAATATATGATATACGTGCATATTCGCCTCACTCATGGAAAAACCAGCGCAGGCCCCCTGCTCCTCCTGAGGTGAATTTTGCGAGCGGCTGAAAAGTCTTAGTAAGCAGTGATTTGCGTTGGCGCGAAAAATGGGAGGACCAGGAAACTCATCTTGCGGATGCACACACGCTGGTCCCATTTTTCGCGCCGCCTTTAGCAAATCACTGCGAACTTAGACTTTTCCCGCGAGCAAACCTGAACCTCAGGAGGAGCAGGGAGCCTGCGCGTAACTTTCAAGACTATGTGCATATTTCCCCCTGAACTTTCACCGCATCATGCGTATCGATTCGCCGGCAAACCAGCCCCACCACATATTTCAGAAAAAAAACAGTCAATTCGTTACAATTCGCTTGTAAAATCCGTAATTATTTAGTAGAATAATTTCATAGGCTAATTTGACAGGAGGTACAAGCTATGAATGTGTACAGCACCAAGCAGATCCGCAATGTGGCGATGCTGGGCCACGGCGGCGCGGGCAAGACCACATTGGTTGAGGCGATGGCCCTGGTGACGGGGATCACCAAGCGTATGGGCAGTGTAGTAGATGGAACGACGATCAGCGATTATGATAAGGAAGAGATCAAGAGGCAGTTTTCCATTTCCACATCCTTAGTGCCCATCGAGTACAAGGGTGAGAACGGCCCGATCAAGATCAATATCCTGGATACCCCCGGATATTTCGATTTCGTAGGCGAGGTGGAGGAAGCCATCAGCGTTGCCGACGCGGCCGTGATCGTGATCAACTGTAAGGCCGGCATCGAGGTCGGCGCCGAGAAGGCCTGGGAGCTCTGCGACAAGTATAACCTGCCCAGGATTATTTTCGTGACGAATATGGACGACGATCACGCCAGCTACCGCGACCTGATCCTGAAGCTGGAGACCCGCTTCGGCCGCAAGATCGCGCCCTTCCATATGCCCAT
>CANREE010000129.1 GCA_947629545.1 uncultured Lachnospiraceae bacterium
TATCAGAATGACAGCGCAGGCGTACAGCTGAACTTTAAGGTGGTAGGCGAGACCCTGACGCAGATGCGGATGGCGCCATGCTGCGCCTCTGTGGGAGCGGACTGGAAGGCGGAGATCGAGAACGATATGCAGAAGCGCGGCGGAAAAGGTGTATAGTATTGACAAAATAACGATATATCGGTATTATATAATTATAGTTACCGATATATCGTTATTTTGTGGAGAAATCATGCTAAAACAATTCATCAAAGAACAGGGCCTGAGCCTTGCGAAACTGGCTGCTAAAACCGGGATCCCTTACAGTACACTGAACGATATGGTCAATCATAAGATCGCCATGGATAACTGTAAAGCCGGTTATGTTCGCCGTCTCGCGGGCGCGCTGGAGATCCCGATGGAGACGGTGATGAATCTGAACACGATGGAAACTTCCTCTATCGAGTTTCTGAGTAAGAATGTCAGCGCGAAGCTAGATGTGCGCAGGAAAGCGTACCATGTGACGTTTCACTATCAGAATCAGGATGTTGATCTGGAACTTGGGCCGGTCAATAAGGCGACGACTTACTACGCCCGGGAGATGGCCCGTTGGGCTGTCGAGGACTATATTGCGGAAGCGGAATGGAGGGAGCGGCGTGCGTTACATTCTGATGCGCAGGAATGACCCTGTCACGATGGTGGAGATCGGCGAAGACGGAAGCATGATCAGGTTTTCCAAAGATATGATGAATCCTCATCTTGCGCCGCTTCAGGACAAGACCCGCCGTGACTGGCTGAAACGCTGGTGGGATAAGCGTGCGGTTCCGGTTCGGCAGGGTGATGTCGGAGCGTATCTGAAAGCCCACGGATTCCTGATGGCAGGTCAGTATCTGACTGAGAATCTGGGCCTGAGTCTGACGGATTATTATTGGATAAAACCTATCGAATCGGCTCTGGCATGGAAAGACGTAAATCTTTTTAAAAATGATTTCCACGAGAATCTGTTGGCTTCATATGCGAGGAGACATATCGGAGAGACAGCTGCGGGGTCAGAAGAAATCGCTGCAGCATTGAAGGGCTTTGAGAAAAAAGAGACCAGAACATTTTTGCATGACCCCCCAAATGGAGAATCTGTCTCATCCGCCAACACTTCCTTGAATGAAAAATTCTCGTTCTCCCCCAATGCGTCCCTTCAGGGAGACCTCGAGAAAACCTGGATGATCCGCGACGGAAAGCGTATTCTGGCCAAAGGGAACCGAAATCATCTGTCGTCGGAAAGCATCAATGAAGTGATCGCTTCGAAACTCCATGAACTGCAGGGATACGATAACTTTGTATCTTACAGTCTGGTACGGATCAAAGGCAAAGATTACGATTACGGCTGCTGTTGCGAGGCGTTTACGGATCTTAAGAAGGAGCTGATACCGGCCTCGGCCGTCATTTCATCGGAACCGAAGGCAGCCGACGTTTCCGGCTATGAGCATTTCATCCGCGTCTGCGGCCATCACGGTATGGATACGTCCAGACTGCGCGCAGACCTGGAATATCAGATCATGACGGATTTCATTCTCTCTGGCGTTGACCGGAATCCGGACAATATCGCAATCCTGCGGGAGGCGGACACGCTCCGTTTCAGCCGCATGGCGCCGATCTATGACAGTGGACGCTGCCTCTTCGCGGACGTCGGAGTCCCGACAGACGATAAGGAACTTCTTGCCATTCAGACGAACAGCTTCGCCAGAACGGAGACAGCGCTTCTTGAGTTCGTTACGGATCGCTCTCTGGTGGATGTGACAAAGTTGCCGCCGCCGGAATTTATCCGGAAAATGTATCAGATGGACAGCCGCATGGATCCGGGACGGATCGAACAGATCTGCGAGGCGTACGCGAGAAAAATCGAACTGTTCCGTATGTTCCAGCTCGGAAGGCGGCCGGACATTTTATGATTTCTTTTCATAATAGATGTCTATGCAACCAACTAACTGAGTTGTAACGCCTCAGAAAATGGCCGTCACTATTGAAAAAGTGATGGATTGGAGATTAACTGCCAACTATTAGAAGGAGCCTGATTGGAGATTACAATGAAGAACATCCTGATCGTCGACGATGACATCCATATCGGAAATATGCTTGAAGAAGCATTAAGCCGCGAAGGCTACCGCATTTCCCACGCCTATTCCGGCACCGAAGCGCTGCTTTTTCTAAAGCAGACGAAACCGGACCTGATCCTTCTTGATCTGATGCTGCCGGGTCTTTCCGGGGAGGAAGTGCTGCCGCAAATCAAAGTGATACCGGTCATTGTCGTGAGCGCGAAGGCGGACGTGGACGACAAGGTAAAACTGCTGTACGGCGGCGCGGTGGACTACATCACGAAACCATTTCAGATCAAAGAGCTTCTGGCAAGGATCTCCGTGCAGCTGCGGGAACCGGTAAGCGCTGCGTCCTCCGAGCTGCGGTACGCGGATCTTCTTCTGAACACAGATACGCGCCGCGCGGCGGCCGGCGGCCATGAAGTGAAGCTGACCAGGACAGAGTACGCGATCCTAAAGCTCCTGATGTTAAACCCGACGCAGGTCATCCCGAAGTCCCGGCTTCTGGACCGGATCAGCGAGGACACGCCGGACTGCACGGAGAGCTCGCTGAAAATGCATGTCAGCAATCTGAGAAAAAAGCTGCGCGAAGCGGGCGGCACCGATTATATCGAATCCGTGTGGGGGATCGGATTCAAACTGAGGGAGGAATAATCTTTACCGTTTCTTTACCGTTTCCTTTACCGCTTTCTTTACGGCTGTATGATATCCTGCTGCCATCAACGAAAGGGAGGTAAGCCTTTATGGACTATGTTCTAAGGACAAATGCATTGACGAAGAGCTATAAAGGAGCCAGGGCGCTTGATGGTCTCACGATGAATGTTCCCAAAGGAGCGATCTACGGACTAGTAGGGAAAAACGGCGCCGGCAAGACGACTCTGATCCGCCTGATCTGCGGCCTGCAGGAGCCGGATTCGGGAGATTACACGCTGTACGGCAGAAAAAACACCGAAAAGGACATTATAAGATCCCGCCGGAGGATGGGAGCGGTGGTGGAAACGCCCGCCATTTATCTGGATCTGACGGCGGAAGAGAATCTGAAGACCCAGTACCGGATCCTGGGGCTGCCCTCATTTGACGGGATCGCCGATATTCTGAAGCTGGTCGGCCTGGATCACACGGGAAAGAAGAAAGCGAAAAACTTTTCTCTGGGCATGCGGCAGAGGCTCGGAATCGCCGTCGCCCTCGCCGGAGACCCGGATTTCCTGGTTCTGGACGAGCCGGCGAACGGGCTTGACCCGCAGGGTATCATCGAGATCCGTGAACTGATCCTGGATCTGAACCGCAGACAGCAGATCACGGTCCTCATTTCCAGCCATATTCTGGACGAACTGTCGAAATTCGCGACCCACTACGGTTTCATTGACGGCGGACGCATGGTAAAGGAACTCAGCGCCGAAGAACTGGAAGCCGCCTGCAGAAAATGCGTCCGTATGGAGGTCAGCAGCGCGAAGGCCCTCGCCCGCGTCCTGGACGGAATGAAGATCGATTATAAGATCTTAAGCGGCACGACCGCCGACGTCTACGCGAAAGTGAATATTTCCCGCTTAAGCAGCGCGCTTGCGGCGGAAAACTGCGAACTGATCTCGGC
>CANREE010000130.1 GCA_947629545.1 uncultured Lachnospiraceae bacterium
TTATAGGTGTGGCCGGTGCCGTCGTCCAGTTCCGGCTTCTCACGGTTCGCCCGCGATACCTGGTACAGATGGACCCCTTTCGCATAGGGGATCTGTCCGTGAAAATAGTCACAGTTGGGATGTTTGTTCCCGATGTATTCCGGTCCCATGATGTCGTCTCCTTAAAAACTGCTGCGAGCCGGTTTTTTAAACCGCGCAGGCAGCGGAAAAACTGTCATTACAACAGTTCATAGTTTATTCCCTCGCTTCAGCGCATCATAAATCTTTTCCTCGCTATAATCCGGAGCAAAGTCTCCCGCGACTCCACATATCACTTCAACCAGAGACAGCTTTTCGTCAAGCAGTCCCGCTATTTCAGCCGGACTATTTCCTCGACTAAGAGCACGGCATATATATTTAATAAGACTTTTCTCTCGCCCTTCTTCTCGCCCCTCTTCTCGCCCTTCTTCATAACTCAACTGTTTCTCACTCTGCATATGACGTTCCAGATCAAACTCTTCCAAAATCATTTTCGTCACCTCCGCCCTGTGCCTTGAAAGGAAAATCTCTAAAATACCTTCCCGAATGCATTCCGTTACCGCCTCATCCGCCGCGGCCTCAAGCGTCATTCCTTCATGCAGTCTCCTTCTGACCGCATCGACAAAATACGAATACTCATACAGCTTTCGGCAATCCTGCATCAGTTCCCTGTTACATCCGAAATTAATATTGATTACCTGAACCGTACATTCCAGTGCCGGCTGCCTGTTTCCGGTCCGGGCTTCCGCAACTGTCGTATCCGAATGGATCTTTGAAGTCTTATCTATGCCCGGCAGGAAAGCATCGGATAATCTCAGTTCCAATGACTCCGGCTTATCATTTGTTCCGTTATAAAATACCACATACCGGGGCGCCGGGAGCTTCAGCTGAACACTGGAATAAATATTTAATTTCCGGCTCTCAACATATCCCCGATACATCTCAGAAAAATAGAACAGCCCCCTGAGCGGCATATTCGGATTCCATGTAGCCTGGTGCTCATATAAGTTCATCTCACCGCCGACAAGGAATGCCACGTCATTCTTCATTCCCATATAGATCACAGTATCGATGGTTGTGAATTCCAGACTGTCCGGATCGTCGTATTCCGTACCGTTTATGGAATTGTAAAGGCTGAGCGCCGCCTCTCTGTCCGAGAAAATCCAGGTGAACAAACTGGATTTATACTCTCTGTTTACATGGTTTTCTGCCATAACATTACCCCCTTATTCTACCTCATAATCATGTTATTTGTAAACAGCCTGTAACAAAATAGTTGGAATCCGCCGGGATTTGCCGGACGAAAAACCGGAACTACAGAACAGAAATGAACATATTTAGTATAGCACATCCAGGGCGACTGGGCAACCATCTTATTTGCAGCAGAGTAACTATTTTTAACGGATACCGTATTTACACGCCGCGATACGGATGATATACTCACACGTAGGACGGCCTCAGACCATGCGGCTTACGTCCGCCACCGCACCACACAATGAAAGCGAGGACAATATGAAGAATCAACTGCGAATCCCGATCCCGGCGGTCCCCTTTGCGCCGCCGGTCTATGCCTGCCGCTATAATCCCAGGCCATTTACCCTTGACGGCGATCTGGACAAGGATTTCTGGAAAGACATTCCGTTTACGAAGCCGTTCGCCGACATCGAGGGAGAGATACGCCCGCAGCCGCGTTTTGAGACGCGGGCCAAGCTGTGCTGGAACGACGAGAATCTATATATCGGCGCCGTGCTTGAGGGCGACGAGATCTGGGCCCATGTGACCGATCACGACGATGTAATCTTCCGGGACAATGATTTCGAGATCTTTATCGACACGGACTCTGATACGCAGATCTATATCGAATATGAGATGAACGCGAGGAATACCAACTGGGACCTGCTGCTGACCAAGGCCTACCGCGACATGGGAAAGCCGGTCAACAGCCTGGAGATCCGCGGCCTTCAGAGCGCTGTTAAGATCGATGGGACTTTAAATACCCCCGGCCCGCAGAACCGCCGCTGGTCCGTGGAGGTCGTGATCCCCTTCTACACGCTGGCTGAATGCAATATGGCGAGCCGGAAACCTGCGCGCGGCGACTTCTACCGGGTCAATTTCTCACGGGTACAGTGGAAGGTGGATATCAATGACGGCGCTTTCGAAAAACGCCTCCGCTCGGGAACGGATACGCCTCTTCCCGAAGACAACTGGGTCTGGGCGCCCACAGGCGTTGTCAATATCCATTATCCGGAATTGTGGAGCTTCGTCTTCTTCGCAGACGAAAACCAACAGGCAGATGACTTCGCCATCCCGGAAAACGAGATCCGCAAATGGGAACTGCGGAAGCTCTACTATGCCCAGCAGGCCTATCTGGACGCTCACGGCTGCTATACGGACGATCTGGCAGCGCTGACCGCGATTCTTGAGGAGAACAGCCCCTGCGAAGCCAACCGCACGATTAAGGCTCTTCCCTATTCCCTGTCTGTCACGCCCCACTCCTTCGAGATCACCTGCCCCGCATCGGACGGTGAGGGAGTGATCGCCATTTTCTCTGACGGGCGGACGGAGATTTTCGGGTAACAGTCATATGCCGGTGCTCTTCTCTCATAAAAATGGGACTGTCCGTATCAGGCAGCGCGCCTTCCCGGACCGTCCCATTTTTCATTGATATAAGATCTTCTTGATCGTATTCTCCGCCAGCCCGAACTGCTTCGCCAGTTCCTTCATGGAGACGTTCTCCTTATATGCTTCGCGGATCTGGCGGTTGCGCTGTTCGTAGTACTCCCTGGCGCCATTGATGCGGCCCCACTTTGTCTTCTCGTCCGTTCCCGGTATGTAGAGCAGTCCTCCCTGAAAATATTCCTGAAGGGTCTTTAACAGTTCCTCCGGCAATACCTCTGCTGCGTTCTGATATTTCATTCTGTCCTCCTTAATGATAGAAACGTGATGATCATTAAGTGCAGAAGCAGCAGTGCATATAGAACCTTCAACCCACGCAAAATCCTATATGCATGCTACTCTGCGTGGATAAAATCACTGTAATTATCATATCTATAATAACTCATGTCTTCCCCTCCTTCTGCCATCCGGCCCATAATTCAGGCTTGTACACACTCTTTTTATTATAAAGTTTTATAAGGCAAATGGCAAGCAGACAGTTTGATTTAAAATAAATGCCCTCACGCCTGGTAATACTGCGCCTGGGCGTGCCAGAGCTTCGCGTAAAGCCCCTTCCGCTCAAGAAGCGCCTCATGGGTCCCCTCCTCCGCAAGCCTTCCTTCGTCAAACACGAAAACCCGGTCGCAGAAACGGCAGCTGGACAGGCGGTGGGAAATGTAGACGGCTCCTTTTCCGCTGGTGAAGCGGTCCATCCGACGGTAGATATCCGCCTCCGCCACGGCGTCCAGGGCCGAGGTGGGCTCATCCAGTATCACGCAGGGGGCGTCCTTATAGAGGCAGCGGGCGATGGCCACTTTCTGGGATTC
>CANREE010000131.1 GCA_947629545.1 uncultured Lachnospiraceae bacterium
CACGGACCGGAATGCGGGCTTTTGGAGCTGGACGACCGGAGCCTGATCTATCAGATGCCGGACAGGCCGTCCATTCCGCCGGAAGTGTTCCGGGACGCCGGCGTCATGCCGGATATTTTCGTGGACAGGGAAAAGCGGAAGGCGGATGTGGAGATCGCGCTGATCGGCAGATGCGACAGCCACGCCCGCTGCTACGGCATGCTCAACTGGGGCGACGCGCCGGATCCGGGCTATACCGCCCAGGGGCGGGGCGGCGGAAAACTGGTGTGGACCAATAACGAATACGATTATCCCCACGCCTGCGCCCTGTTCTACGCCCGGACGGAGGAGCGCCGTTTTCTGGATTATATGTTCACGGCGGCGTCCCACTGGATGGATGTGGACGTGTGCCATTCCAGTGAAGATCCGCTTCTGATTGGCGGCCAGTGGGAGCACTGCCGCAGCCACACGCTGGACAGCGCCATCGTCTGCTCCCATGAGTGGGTGGAGGGGCTGCTTGACCATTATCATTTCTCCGGGGACGAGCGCGCGCTTACGACGGCGGTCGGCATCGGGGAGAATGTGCTCCGACTGCTGGATACGCCTATGTACCAGAGAAATGGAGAAGTCGGCGCAAGGGAGACCGGCTGGGCCCTGCGGACGCTGACGGCCCTCTATGTGGAGACGGGGGAGGAGCGGTGGCTTCCGAAGTGCGACCGGATCGTGGGGCAGTTTGGTGAGTGGAAGGAGACCTACGGAGGGTGGCTTGCGGCCTATACGGACAATACAATGATCCGCACGGGATTTATGATCGCGGTGGCGGTCGGCAGTCTGATGCGTTATTATCGTGTGGCTCCGAGGGAAGAGATCCGCATGATGATCCTGGATGCGGTGGATGATCTTGTGGAGAACTGCCTGATGGACAACGGCCTGTTCTATTATAAAGAACTGCCGAGTCTGAACCGTCTGGGAAATAATACGCTGATCCTGGAGGCGCTTACTTACGCCTGGGAGCTGACGGGGGACGTCCGGTATCTGCGTTACGGTCTGCCCACCTTCCGAAGCGCCATTGAGGGGACGAAGCGCAGCGCGGGCGGATCGAAATCCGTGGTGGAAGACGCGCTGATCAATGCAGGCGACGGCACCAAGACTTTCGCCCAGAGTTTTCTGCCGCTTTCTGTGTTTTATAAGGCGGCGGCGGACTGTGGGATGCTGTGAGAGGATCGATCGGGGCGCGGACGCTGCCTGTGAAATATATAAAGTGATACTTTGAAGGCGTATTATAACTTCGGATTATGCTTTTCATTCCTTATATTTAGTTGACAAACGGCACCGTGATTGATAAGATAAAGGATAATCGCGACCCGGATTATTTTATTTGCAGAAAGTAGGAAGTACTATGGACAGAATCGTCTTATCGCTGCTTGTGGACAACACTTCCGGCGTGCTGAGCCGTGTGGCCGGTCTTTTCAGCCGCCGCGGTTATAATATTGAGAGCCTGACAGTCGGAGAGACTGCTGATCCGCGGTATTCCCGCATGACTGTGGTCTCCACCGGGGATCAGGAGATCCTGGAGCAGATCGAGAAGCAGCTTCGCAAGCTGGAGGATGTGCGTGATATCAAGGAACTGAAGCCGGGGCATTCGGTGTACCGGGAACTGATCATGGTAAAGGTGCGCGCCAACGCGTCGGAGCGGCAGGCGATCAGCGCCATCTCCGATATTTTCCGCGCTACCATCGTGGATGTGGGCAAGGAATCCCTGACGGTCATGCTGACCGGCGACCAGTCGAAGCTGGACGCGCTGATCAACCTGCTGGGCGATTATGAGATTCTGGAGCTTGCCAGAACCGGCCTGACAGGGCTTTCCCGCGGCGCGGAAGATGTGCGGTATCTGCCGTAGGAAGAGGCCTGATCCGCAGCGGCTCTGCCGCGGCCGCGGCGGGAATATTTGAAGCGTACGCTAAGGTTTTTGCCACAGCCTTCCTTTCCTGAAAAGCGCGGGGCCTGACAGAAGCTTTAACAATAAAATCAATGAGAATCCAAAGATTTTCAAGGAGGAGTAAGGAAATGGCAAAGATCTATTATCAGGAAGACTGCAACTTATCCATGCTGGACGGCCAGACCATCGCGGTCATCGGCTACGGCAGCCAGGGACACGCCCACGCGCTGAACGCCCGTGAGTCCGGCTGCAACGTGATCATCGGCCTGTACGAGGGCAGCAAGTCCTGGGCTAAGGCCGAGGCGCAGGGATTCAAGGTCTACACGGCTGCCGAGGCGGCGAAGCAGGCCGACATCATCATGATCCTGATCAATGATGAGCTGCAGGCTGATATGTATAAGAAGGACATCGAACCGAACCTGGAGCCTGGCAACATGCTGATGTTCGCACACGGCTTCAATATCCATTTCGGCTGCATCAAGCCGCCGAAGGATGTGGACGTGACCATGATCGCTCCCAAGGGCCCGGGCCACACGGTCCGTTCCGAGTATCAGGCCGGCAAGGGCGTGCCCTGCCTGGTCGCTGTGGAGCAGGACGCCACCGGCAAGGCGCTTGACCGCGCGCTGGCTTACGCGCTGGCCATCGGCGGCGCGAGAGCGGGCGTTCTGGAGACCACCTTCCGCACCGAGACCGAGACCGACCTCTTCGGCGAGCAGGTCGTCCTGTGCGGCGGCGTATGCGCCCTGATGCAGGCAGGCTTCGAGACGCTGGTCGAGGCCGGCTACGATCCGAGAAACGCCTACTTCGAGTGCATCCATGAGATGAAGCTGATCGTGGACCTGATCTACCAGTCCGGTTTCGCGGGCATGCGCTACTCGATCTCCAATACGGCTGAGTACGGCGACTACGTATCCGGGCCGAAGCTGATCACCGAGGAGACCAAGAAGACCATGAAGAAGATCCTGTCCGATATCCAGGACGGCACCTTCGCCAAGGAGTTCCTGCTTGACATGTCCCCGGCCGGCCGCCAGGTACATTTCCAGGCGATGCGCAAGAAAGCCGCGGAGCATCCGTCCGAGAAGATCGGCGAGGAGATCCGCAAGCTGTACAGCTGGAACAACGAGAACGAGAAGCTGATCAACAACTAAG
>CANREE010000132.1 GCA_947629545.1 uncultured Lachnospiraceae bacterium
AGAAGCCCCACCGGCTGCTGCATCCGGTCCTCCAGTCCCATGTTCAGAAGGGACAGCCGCTCGCGGAACATCTTCTTATCCGCCTTCGATACGCTGGAAAGCCAGCCGCCGTGGCCGGCCGCCAGCGCCAGATTCTCCTCAATGCTCATGCCCGGCGCGCTGCCCCGCATGGGATCCTGGAACAGCCGCCCGATGCTGCGGGCCCGCTTAAACTCCGGCTCCAGCGTGATGTCCTTTCCGTCCAGTTCGATCCGGCCGCTGTCGGTGATAAAGCTGCCGCTGACCGCCCCGAAAAGCGTGGACTTTCCGGCCCCATTGGCGCCGATGATCGTGATGAAATCGCCTTTCTCCACATGGATGGACAGATCATCGATCGCCAGCTTGGCGTTGACCGTTCCGGGATTGAATGTCTTAGAAATGTGTGAGATCCTAAGCATGTTCTTCCCTCCTCCCGTTCCGGTTCTCCATACGCCGCTTAAGCAGCGGGATCTGGCTCTTCAGGTACGGCCCCGAGATCGCGATGATAACGATCACCGAGGACACGAACTTCAGCATGAACGCCGGCATATTGAACCGCAGCGCGATCGTATAGACGACGCGGAACAGGAACGCGCCCAGCACCGCGCCGACGGCACGGACCGGGATCCGTCCCTTTCCCAGGAACGCGTTGCCGATCAGCAGAGACGCCAGGGCAATAGTCACCATGCCGGACCCGATATCGATGTTCACCGACCTCTGGGACTGGGCCAGAAGGCATCCGGACAGGGCCGTGAAGGAATTGGAAATGCACAGGCCGACGATCGTCGTGAACACCGGATTGATGGACGACGAACGGACCATATCCGGATTGTTGCCGGTGGCCCGGATCGCCAGGCCCAGCCTGGTGCGCAGAAAGAGCGACAGAAAAAGGATCACCGCCGCCACCGCGATCAGCGCCACGACCACCCGGTACTGGCCGGACAGAACCGTGGTATCCAGAAGATCCTTCATTTTCGTAAACACCGTGTCAGTCTTATTCATGTTAAGCAGCGACGAATTGCCCATGACGGCGATATTGACAGAATACAGGGCCGTATTCACGATAATGCCCGCCAGGAGACTGTCGATGCCCATCTTCGTCTGCAGCAGGGCCGTCACAAAGCCGGACGTCACGCCCGCGATCATGGCGCAGGGGATCGCCAGATACGGATGACCGGCGATCGCGACCACCGCGCCGACAGTGGCTCCCAGCGTGAAGCAGCCGTCGGTGGACAGATCGCAGACATTTAACATGGAATAGCTTAAAAACAGGGCCAGCACCGTAAGGGAACTGATCAGTCCCAGCTCCAGGGCCGTCTGGCCGAGGCTTAAAATTGAGGAAAATGACATTGCTACTGTTCTCCTGAATCTTTGCAATCAGCTGCGGACCGGGCCATATTCCGGCACTGGCCCGCAGCCGGACTCTCTGTTTTTATCCGCAGCTTTCCATCACAGCCGCGGCTTTATTTTCAGCTGCGGCCTTCCAACAAAACCACGGCTATATTCCCACCCGCAGCCTTCCATCACGGCTGCGGCTTTATTATGATTCCTTCCGTATTACTCTCATCAGTTCAGGTCGTCAAAACTCTCCGCCGTCACGATGCCCTTCACCTCCGTGCAGTAGGGGGCAAACGTCTCGGACAGCTCGTCAAAATCATATCCCAGTGATTCGCAGACCTCCGTGTTGATCGTGGCGGTACCATTGTCAAAGGTCTTGACAGGCGTCGCGGCCGGATCCGCGCCGTCTACCAGGATATCCGCGATCATGTTGGCTGTCTCCACGCCAAGGTTCGCGTAATCCACGCCGTAGCCCAGAAAAGCGCCGTTCAGTGCGAAGGAGTCTGCGCCGGTGTAGTGCGGGATCTTCGCTTCCTCAAGCATCTCATAAATGGAAAGCTCCGCCGTCATAATCGTATTGTCGCTGGGCGTAAAGATTGCGTCCACGTCGTCAGCAATCAGCGCCTGAGCCGCCAGCGTCACCTCGTCGACCGTGGTCCCGGTGCGCTCCACATACTCGACGCCCTTGGCGTCCAGATACTCCTTGGCCGCCGCGATCGGCGTCGTGGAGGCATCCTGACCGATATCATAGAGCAGACCGATCTTATCCGCCTCCGGATCAAGCGCAAAGATCAGGTTCATGACCGCGTTGGTGTCCAGGAAATCGGAAGTACCGGTGATGTTGCTGCCGGGAGCCTCCAGGGACTCGACCAGACCGACGGACAGCGGATCCGATACCGCGGCAAATACCACCGGAATCTGATTGTCTTCTGTCGCCGTCTGCATGTTCATTGCAACCGGCGTAGCCACGCCTACCATCAGATCCACCTCATCGGCGATGAAGTTGGATACGATCTGGCTCATCACGTTGGCGTCGGCGTTGCAGTTGTCATAGGAAACATCGAAAGTAACGCCTTTCTCCGCGCCGATCTCCGCCAGCCGGGTCTGGATGTTGTCTACGATCTGGTTTAAGGAAGCGTCGTCTACGTAGTTGCAGATGCCAACCTTGTAGGTCTGGCCGGCCTGCGCGCCGATATTATCCTTCACCTCTTCCGCCGCAGAGGATACCACCTCTCCGACTGAGGACGCAACCTCTTCCGCCGCAGAAGAAATTTCACTGGCTGCAGAAGAGAGCTCGTCAGCCGCGGACGAAATCTCATCCGCCACGGATGAAACCGTCGCTTCGTCCACTTCCCCGGAACACGCAGTCAGGCCGAGCGCCATGACCGCAGTCAAAATTGCCGCTAATGCTCTTCTTGTTTTCTTCATGATCTTTCTCTCCCTTATTGATTGGATTTTGCCGGGAACCGGTTCCCGCCGGATACAGGGTACTCCGCTTTCGCTTTATTGATTCCCGCAGACCGGCACAAAAAAACCTGCCTCAGCAATTACTTTGCTGGGACAGGATACATTGTCGTTCCTGCGGTGCCACCCGGCTTGACGCGCGCAAGCGCGCCCTCTCTACGCATACATTCATATGCAGACCTTTTTTACAGAGAGTCATGCTCTGTCTCCCATACTCCGGCTGGCTGAC
>CANREE010000133.1 GCA_947629545.1 uncultured Lachnospiraceae bacterium
AGGCGCAGAAGCATCTGGGAAAATGTCTCATCCATCTGCTTCAGGAGGTCTTCCAGTTTGCGGGAAGACGGTTGGGACTGAACCGGGGCCTGGGCAGCGGTCCGAGCCGAGGAAAGAGCCGCGGTCTGAGCCGAGAGTCGATCAGGGGATGCTTGAGTCGGGGTTTGAAACGATGCTTGAACCGTGGGCTCGGCCGGAGCCGGGGGCGGGGCTTGAAGCGGAGTCTGAGCTGGGGCCTGGGCTGGGGCTCGAAGCGGAGTCTGGGCTGGGGCCTGGGCTGGGGCTCGAAGCGGAGTCTGGGCATAAGGCATTCCGTCTGCGCCGAACATTGTCGTTCCTGCCGCTGCAGGATCGCCCGGTGCGCCCGGTGCCGTGGACTTTGGCGAAAAAGTCGTTGCGTCTGAAGCTCTCAGCCTCTTCGTGAATTTCGGAATATCTGAATTCGAAACCGTTTCATCCCTCTGCGCAGGTAAAGCGCCATCCGCTTCTGACGCTGCCAATGCCCCCTCGTCTGCTTCCGACACCGGCAATATTCCCTCATCCGGCTCCGGAGCCTGCATAGCCGCCCCAGACATCATTGGCATCTGCATCCGGTACGCAGCCAAATCATCTGCGCCGCTATCTGCGTCTGTTTCCCTATAATTTCTGCGAACATACTCCTGCACGGCCAGAAGCAGATCACGGCTTGTAGCCGTATTTTTCTGATTCCTCTTAAGTCTTTTCAGAAACATATTTTCCTCACCTTAAACTTCGCGGTCTTCCTCATGGATGATTATCGGCGGGTAGCCGCTCGAAAGAAGAAATAAATCCGGCATCATACGATCCGCTTGAATTTCTTCTCCAGCTCATATTTGCTCATGGAAATGATCGTAGGCCTCCCATGTGGACACGCGTACGGGTTGTCCAGTGTAAGCAGCTCGTCGATCAGATGATCCGCTTCCGCCGGCGACAGCCGGTGGTTTCCCTTTACCGCCGCCTTGCAGGACATGGTCGCCACCCGGTCGTAGACGGATTCCACGCCGCCCTTCAGGATGTCGTCGGACAGATCGTCCAGCATCTCCATCAGCAGTTCCTTTCTGGCGATGGAGAACAGATTGTCCGGTACGGCCCGCACCGCGTACTCCTTGCCGCCGAAGGGCTCGATCTCGAATCCGATCTCCGTGAAATACTTCATATATTTGTCGAGCAGGATCTGCTCTTCGCTGCTCAGAGTCAGAATGATCGGCGGATTCACCATCTGGGAAGTATATTCCCGGCTCCGAAGTGTCTTCATCGTTCGCTCATAGAGCACCTTTTCGTGGGCCGCGTGCTGGTCGATAATATAGAGATGATCGTCAAATTCCACAAGCCAGTAGGTGTCGAACAGCTGTCCGATCAGCTTGTGGCGCAGACGGCTCTGCGGCGTCAGGAGCTTTTCCTCGAAGAGATCCAGCTGCTTCGGCTTCTCGTCGACGTCTGTATCTGCAGATTTTTTCGGATTCTGCAAAAATGAATCATCAGGTCCCACGGTTGCCGTACGGATATTTGCGTACGAAGACATAGGCAGTCCTTGCAACGCCTCTGATTTCCCTGCAATCTGCGCCAAGCCGACCGGTTTCGGCAAACGCGCGGAAGGACCAATTGAACCCGCCTCCGGCTTCTTAGCCATCCGCTCCTGCCAGGCCTTCCGCGCCTCTTCACTGTCGTATTCTACTTGCTTTTCAGCGACGCTTTGATATACTGTGCGGTTGTTATATTCCCCCGATGGAACAAGGTTGCTGTTCTGTACGCTTTGTCTCTCTGTTACCGGTCTGTCCTGGATGCTTTGCTGTGCCTCTATCGGACGGTTTTGCATTCCAGTGCGTTCATCTGCTGTCATAGGAATGCCAGTGACAGAACTTCTCCCATTTTCCAAACTTCCCCGACGTTTCACCTCAAACGGCTCCGGCCGCGGCTCTAAAAGCTTCTCCACCCTTGCCTTCTCCGCGTCCGCCTTCTTCTGCGCAGGATCTGCCGCCGTCGCATTCCCACGCGTACCTGTGTGATCCAGCGCCACCTGCGGGATCAGCTCCTTGTGGGCCAGCGCGTCGCTGACAGCCCGGAAGATCATCTGATAGATCCGCTCCTCATCACGGAAGCGGAGTTCCATCTTCGTCGGATGCACGTTCACATCCAGGTACTCCGGCTCAACATGGATGTGCAGAAGCACAAACGGGTATTTATGCTGCATCATAAACGGCCGGTACGCCTCCTCGATGGCTTTCGCCACGATCGCGCTCTTCACATACCGCCCGTTGATATAATAATTTTCAAAATTCCGGTTGCTTCTGGCGATCACCGGTTTCCCGGCAAACCCTTTCACCTGCAGGATCTCCTGCTCAAATTCCACAGCCAGAAGATTTGCCGCGATGTCCCTTCCGAACACCGTATAAATAATATCCTTCAGATTATGATTGCCTGATGTATGCAGCTTATTCTGATTATTCTGAATGAAACGGATCGAGATGTCCGGGTGCGACATGGCGATCTTCTCCACCAGCGCCGCCACATGGGCGCCCTCCGTCTGAGCTGTCTTAAGGAATTTCTGGCGGGCAGGCGTATTGTAGAACAGATTCCGCACAATAAACGTCGTCCCGTCCGGAGCGCCGACCTCCTCCATCTGCCTCTCCTTACCGCCCTCGATCACATACCGCACGCCGCTCAATTGCTCCGCAGTCTTCGTGATCAGTTCAACCTGCGAAACAGCTGCGATGCTGGAAAGCGCCTCGCCCCGAAACCCCAGCGAAGCCACCACAAACAGATCGTCCGCCGATTTGATCTTGCTGGTCGAATGCCGCAGAAACGCCAGCGACACCTCATCCTTCGGAATCCCGCACCCATTATCCGTCACCCGAATAAACGAGATTCCGCCGTCCCGGATCTCCACCGTCACCGCCGTCGCCTTCGCGTCGATCGCGTTCTCCAGCAGTTCCTTCACCACCGAAGCCGGCCTTTCGATCACTTCCCCCGCCGCGATCTTGTCGATCGTACTCTGATCCAGCACCGTAATATGCGGCATA
>CANREE010000134.1 GCA_947629545.1 uncultured Lachnospiraceae bacterium
CCGTTCTCTTCCACCTGTACCGGACTAATCGGATTAAACGCCAGTTTCTGTTCCATTGTGACGATCTCGTCAAATATGCTGTTGATCGCCGTTGTCGCCGATGCTGTCGAACTTGCGTAAAACGCCTTTTTGACGTAGTTCAGATCCAAACCCGAAACTTTGTCGCCGATCTGTTTCTGTCCTTCTGTCGACGAGGCATTGCCAACCTGCCAGAAGCTATCGTGGTTGAGCACAGAATTCTCATACTTAATTCCATCATATACGGCATAAAAATCCTTGATGTATTTTACTTTTTCACTTGGCTCACTAATCTGTACTTTTTCTCCCTCATCACTCGTATACGTTGGTTTTACTCCCGAGGTTATCGGTCTATACTGAGAGAGAGTATTGCCATCAAGCGTCCCGCTCGTCTTCAGTTTCTCTGCTCCCTTAATGGCATCAAAAATTCCAAGAACACGCTGAGATCCAACAGTATTGACAGGATAAATGGTTTCGCCATTCAAATTATCACCAACAAAATATTTCTTCAACCACGCTTCGTTGAAGCAGACGCCGGGATTCATCATCGGGCCGTTTGTAGTGATCTTTCCCGTCGATGTATCTTTGGCTTTACCCGTCTCTTTATCCAGCGCCAACGTAAAACCGTCTGATTCCGGATCAGGCATATCTACCGAAATTGTATAAATATTGCAGTCCCGGCCAAATTTCTCCTCAACCTTATTCTGCCAGTAAGATGCCGTCACGAGCGCTCCAAGCACCATATACCCTTCGGTGCTTCTGTATTGCGCGGAAAGAGTCTCAAGGTTTTTCAGTCCGTCGCCAACCGGAAGTAAATTTGATTTTGCAGTATTTAACGTGGCCGTTGCTTCAGCTAATGTAGCCTCTGCTTTAGCTAAATTCTCTTTTAACTCTTCATTGCCAGAATCAGCATCATAATTCTTCTTTATGGCATCATAGTCTGTCTTCGCTTTTTGATATGCTGTATTCGCAGCCTGATATGCTGCCTTCGTTTCATCACTTGGCGCCCCGCCAATGGTCGCATACAGATAAACTTCCTCTTCTCCAGAGTAAGGCGTGATAAACTGATTCCACTTTGCGCCTATATCTTTCGTTCCAAGATTGTTCCAACCCGTGAATGAAACAAACTCGCTGGTAAAGTCATTGACAAACCCCATCGCTCCCAAGCTATCGCTCCGCTCTGTCCATCCGCCTGTCAGACAGTCCGTCGCCTGTCCGTCAGTCAGGATCAGCATAGAGGGGATATAGTGAAGTGTCACTCCGGCCTCATCCTTAGAAGACTCGGCATTATACAACTCCTTCAAGCCCCGATAAATACCGGCCTGAATATTCGTTGTTCCATTTATATATGCGGTATAGTCACAGCCATTAGCCGCTTTATCGCCAAGTACGTTATGATCTACAAACACCCAGCCGCTGCCGCTCGATGTTTTATTATTCAATAAATTTCCCATCGGGCCTTCTGCTGCCTGCCACCCGGCACGCAGATACTCTAAAGGCTCATTTCCGGAACTGTTATATTCATAATGTCCCATCGGAATAATCGTAACAGCTGTGCTGTTTCCGTGATGCGGGACTGTAATTTTCCCCTTCTCCTCGTAGGCAATGGCGTTGAAAGCGTTATTTTCTCCGTTGCCGAACAGTACTACTGACACCTCATTATAAGGATTCGCCCTCATCAGCCTGTCAATCGTGCTGTTAATCGACGCAACGGTCTGCGCGATACGGGTCTGACTCCATGTCTTGCTGCTGCTATACATGGAACCTGAGTTATCAAACACGATCACCGTCTTCGATGGAATCGCTCCGGTATACTGCTGGCTGGAGCCCATTGCAGAGAAAACCTCCACATAATTTCCGTCACTCGACTCATAAGTATGACCGTCCACTACCGCCTTATCGGTAAACACCGACTTATCCGACCATACGCGTCCCGCGTTCTCGGTACTCTCCGACATATCAAGAAAATCTTTATACCCGTCTAAAGTTCCCGGATCCGCCACGCGGCTGTCCGCCGTCTGTTCGGGCTGCGTGTTGCTGCCTGGCGCCGCCAACGCGCTGAAGCCCACATTCGTCAGCACCATGCTCAACGCAAGAATGCCGGCCGTGACGCGCTTCGTCATCTTCTTCCGGCTCAAGGTCTGCGCCGCTGCCTGCAGCGTGCCGCCCAGCCGTCCGAGTCCTGTGTCCACAAGTCTCATTTCTTTCCTCTCCTTCATAATTTTTGTCTCCCTTTCCTTGAATCTATGGATCATATTTTTCAATTAACTGCAAATACTCACCACTGTTCCCTTTTACAAAATCACGCCGCCCATGCCGCGCATTTCGAAGAAACAGCCGCGAAACTACGATACAGATACGATTGTCCGCTGTGCTTATACCACCCGGAATACGGGTTCGGCAATGGACCTGGCGGCGGACTTCGCCTTCACCGCGCCGGGTGCCAGTGCAGAATGAATCAGACACATCAGTTCCAATGTGCTCCGGAAATAAAGCCTCTGGGCCTTCCAGCAGACTTCGCCCTGCCAGCTGTTATGCTGCCGGCAGATGATACGGACGAGAAACGCTTCCTTGCGTCTGGCGTCGCCGCGGCGGCCAAGGCCCGTAAGACGTGCAGCGTCAGATACGGCCGGTTTCGCCGCGTCTGTGGCCGGGGATGATTCGCCGGTCGATTCCATGACAGATACGCTGCCCACGCCGTGGGCAGCCGGGCGTCTCCGGCGTCCGGTCTCGAAGGTCCGAAGGACCGAGTCCGCAGAAAGGGGCTTTTCTTCATCCAGCCATTCGTTTATCATAAGAAGAGCCTGATCCAGACCCGCAAAGGACACAGCCTGGCCGTGGGACATCCGGTTAATCACACCGGTCACACCGCCGTCGGCTGTCATTTCCGTATGGAGCAGAAAAACGGATGTGTTTTTCAGAAACTGTTCAGCCATGTGTCCTCCTTTCCTATACCGCTCAGGTATATGGATCGGCGGGTGGTGTCGTAGAGTGGCGTACTCT
>CANREE010000135.1 GCA_947629545.1 uncultured Lachnospiraceae bacterium
AGCCCTCTCTCGAAGATGTCAGCCCCCACGTCCATGATTTCTCCGGTATCGATATAGGCGTTCGACCTTGCCCTTCCGCTCCCGTTCCGCGTGATAAACGGGTTCATCCGGTATACCGGCTGCAGGTGCATCGGCTTCCAGATCGGACGGCCCTCCGCATTGTGCGCCGCCAGCTTCTCCAGGATCTCCGTCGGGCAGCTCTTCCCTTTCTCCGGCATATACAGTGAGTCCTTCTCACCGCGTACCTGTCGGCACATGGCTTCCTTATCGACCACCAGACAGCTCAGCCAGAAGTTCGGCTCCATCTCACCTTCAATGTATGGGTTCATCTTCACCGGCAGGTCCTTGAAGCCTTCCTGATACCGCATGTAGATCTCTTTCTTCTGCCGGATGTGCTCTTCCAAGTACCCGAACTGCCCCCGCACGATCCCCGCGATGATATTGCTCATCCGGTAGTTGTATCCCAGCTCCTCATGCTGGTACCATGGCGCCGCCTCTCGGCTCTGCGTTGACCATTTCCGCGCCTTGTCTGCCGCTTCCCTGTCATCCGTCAGCAGCATCCCGCCGGAGCTCCCGGTGATGATCTTGTTCCCGTTGAAGGAGATCACGTTATAGCTGCCAAAATTGCCGGTTTGGACGCCTTTGTAGGCCGCCCCAAGGGATTCCGCCGCATCCTCCACCAGCAATGCCCCATGCCTCCTGCAGACATCCCGGATCTCGTCCAGCTTCGCAGGCGTCCCGTACAGGTTAGCCAGCACCACCAGTTTCACATCCGGGTAGATCCCAAAGGCCTTCTTAAGCGCTTCCGGGTCCATGTTCCAGGTCTCGTATTCCGAATCGATGAAGACGGCCTCGCCGCCCTCATAGGCCACCGGGTTCACCGTGGCGTCGAAGGTCATGTCGGAGCAGAACACCTTATGCCCTTCCAGGCTCCCGTGGCCCGGCTCCGGCTGGCCGTAGAGCCGCTCCCCCGCCAGCTTCACCGCCAGGTGGAGGGCCGCGGTGCCGCTGGACAGCGCCACGGCGCTGCCGCAGCCTATGTATTCCCTTGCCAGCTTCTCCAGCTCCGTCAGGTTCTCACCCACGGTGCTGACCCAGTTCTTCTCTATGGCTTCCGTCACATATTTCAGTTCGTCCCCATGCATGGTCGGCGACGAAAGCCATACTTTCTCCCTGAATGGTTCCATCATGTCCGTTCCTCTGCCCTGCCGTAATCAAAAAATTCCGCCAGGCAATTCTTTTCATATTGGTATCGGCCGGTCATTTAATCTGCCGGCACCGACGGCCTGTATGTCGGCACCAGTTCCTTCACCAGATGCCGTATCTTTTCATTCTCGTCCCGGTTTGCCACTTCATAAAGTATGTCAAGCCGCTCCGCCAGCTGTTCCCCGTCGAACTCGATCGGCCTCCCGATATGGATCAGCTTGTTCGGCGTGTCCTGCAGCCCTTCCTCGCCCATCAGCAGCTCCTCATACAGCTTCTCCCCGGGCCGCAGCCCCGTGAATTCGATCGGGATATCCACATACGGCTCATATCCGGAAAGCCTTATCAGGTTCTCCGCCAAGTCCAGGATCTTCACCGGCTTCCCCATGTCCAGCACGAAGATCTCCCCGCCCTTCGCATATGCCCCTGCCTGCAGTACAAGGCTCACCGCCTCCGGGATTGTCATGAAGTACCGGATGATGTCCGGGTGCGTCACCGTCACCGGCCCGCCCGCCTCGATCTGTTTCTTGAACAGCGGGATCACCGAACCGTTGCTCCCCAGCACGTTCCCGAACCGCACCGCCACGAAATCCGTCTCCGACCTGGCGTCCATCATCTGGATCACCATCTCACACAGCCTCTTGCTGGCACCCATGATGTTCGTCGGGTTCACCGCCTTGTCCGTCGATATCAGCACAAAGCGCTTCGCACCGTACTTATCCGCCGCCTTGGCGGTCTTGTAGGTACCGAAGACATTGTTCTTGACCGCCTCGCACGGGCTGTCCTCCATTAACGGCACATGCTTGTGCGCCGCCGCGTGGTACACGATGTCCGGACGGTATTTCGCGAACACACTCTCCATCCGGTGCGTGTTCCGCACGGATCCGATCAGCACCACCAGGTCCAGTTCCGGATGGCTCTTCTTCAGCTCCTGCTGGATGTCATAGGCATTATTCTCATACACATCGAAGATGACCAGCCGTTTTGGGTTATGTCCTGCGATCTGCCTGCACAGCTCGCTCCCGATGGAGCCGCCGCCCCCGGTGACCAATATCGTCTTTCCGCTGACGTAGCCGATGATCTCATCCAGGTCCACGTGGATCGGCTCCCGGCCCAGCAGGTCCTCGATCTGCACCTCCCGAAGCTTGGACACGCTGACCTCGTCGTTAATCAGCTGGTAGATGCCGGGCAGGGTCTTCACGCGGCATCCGGTCTTCTGACAGATGTCGATGATCTCCTTTCTGGCCTGCGCCGGCGCCGCGGGCATCGCGATGTAGATCTCGTCCACACGGTACTTCCCTGCCAGTCGCGGGATGTCGTCCCTGGTCCCCTCGATCGGTACACCGTTTAAGATCTTTCCGACCTTATTCTTATCGTCGTCCACGAAGCAGACGACCGTGTCATTCACGAAGGAACTGGTATGTATTTCCTTCAGGATCACAGTGCCGGATGTCCCGGCGCCGACGATCATGATCCGCTTGCCGTTTCCGCCGCGCCGTCCCTGACCGAACAGGGAATTCCAGATCCGGTAGGACAGCCGCACAGCCAGAACAGCGCCACAGAGTACCACGAAGGAGATCAGATAATAACTCCTCGGTACCCGAAACTGCAGGAGCATCATCCCGCCGGTCTGCAGAAGCGCCGCAATACCGCAGGTGGCAACGATGTTTAACGCCTCCCTTACTCCCGCGGCGCTCCAGACGGTGTCATACATCTTCCTGAAAAGAAAAACTGCCAGCGTACCGGTAATGTACGT
>CANREE010000136.1 GCA_947629545.1 uncultured Lachnospiraceae bacterium
TCCTATCCGCTTACCACCCTGGTGGCTCCTTATGTTACATACCGTATGACGATGCCGTCCTGGGGCATCCGTTTCGGCAAGAGCAATGCCGGCGGCGGCGGCGCCCTGAGCTGGGATTATGACAAGCAGGAGTGGTTCCCGGCAGCGATCAGCGACCAGGCCCGTGATTTCCTCGGCTACTTCCACAAGCTGTATGCGGAAGGCCTTCTGGATCCCGAGATGGCAGCTACGATTCCGGACGACGTATGGTCCGGCAAGCTGGCTGACGGCCGCGCGATGGCTACCTATGCATACTACGATCAGATCGGCGGCGTAGAGGCTGCCAGCGATATCGAGGGCTTCAAGCTGCAGATGTATCCTCCGCTGGAGGGCCCGGCCGGCGCGCATCATCAGCAGAAGGCCAGCGTGGATGTCGGTATCATGTTCCCGGCTTCCACCGCGGAGCGCGACGACTTCGAGCAGGTCGTCCGTGCGATCGACAAGATGTTCTACTCTGAGGAGTGCTCCACGATCTGGTGCATCGGCGTTGAGGGCGTGACTTACACGATGGACGGCGACAAGATCGTTTATAACGACGATATTCTGAACGCTCCGGAAGGCATCTACAAGTACATGCAGCTTGAGTACGGCTGCGGCGCTGACCCGACCCAGCACATCTGGATTAATGAGCGCGAGATGACCAAGTACGATGAGAACTATGCGGAGATCAACGCGAAGGTCGCGGCTATGGACGACGCGATCCAGGAGATCCCGCCGGCACCGATCTTCGACGACTTCACCGCTGAGGACGCCGCGACGATCACGACGCCTCTGGCTGACGCCATTGAAGTCTGGATCGACGCGTTTGTAACCGGCACCAAGAGCCTTGATACCGACTGGGATGCTTATGTGGAAGAACTTAAGAACCTTCAGATCGAGGAACTGTGCCAGATGTACAATGACAACATGGTGAAGTAATTTCTACAGATCAATACTTGCGTACCTGTTAGAAGAGGATACCGGGATCCGCCGGTTTGCCGGCGGATCCCGGCAGAATAACAGCGACGGGGTAGGGTTGTAAGACCGTTATAGCCCTGCCCCGTTTTTATTGAATATCGTTGGTTTATCGTTTTAGGGGAACGGAGGATGCTTTTAGAATGAGACAGAGAGGGGGAAGCGTATGAAGAAAGAGAAGAAACCGGCCCTGACACCGGAGGAGAGATCGCGGAAAGTGAGGAAAGCAGTGATCTATTTCCGACGCTATTGGGTCCTGTACGCGATGCTGGTTCTTCCGGTCGTTTACTATATCATATTCAAATATATTCCGATGGTTGGCAATGTCCTGGCGTTCCGCCGTTACCGTCCCGGCAAAGGGGCGTTCGGTACAGACTGGACGCTCAGGTATTTTGAAAGATTTTTAAAAGACCCCATGTTCTGGCGGGCCCTGCGCAACACGATCGTGCTGTCTGTCATGAGCCTGGTGGTGAATTTCCCGATACCGATCATTTTCGCGATCCTGGTCAATGAGCTGCGCGGCACTATTTTCAAGAAGTTCGTTCAGACGATCTCCTATATGCCGCGTTTCATCTCCACCGTGGTCGTGATCGCAATCTTAAACGAACTGCTGTCGCCCAGCTCCGGCCTGCTGAACAAGCTTCTCGGCGTATTCGGCGTCGCGCCGATCTATTTTATGAATGAGCCGCAGTGGTTCCGGCCGGTCTATATCCTGTCGGAGGCGTGGCAGTTCACCGGCTGGACGGCCATTATTTATCTGGCGGCCATCACCGGCATTAACCAGGAGCTTTACGAGGCGGCGGAGATCGACGGCGCTTCCCGCGGACAGCAGATGTGGTACATCACGCTGCCATCTATTTTGCCGACGATTATGATTATGCTGATCATGAATATCGGTCATATCTTAAGCCTGGGCTTTGAGAAAGTGCTTCTGATGTACACGCCGGCCAACTCGGCGATCAGCGATATCCTGGATACTCTGGTCTACCGTACCGGTCTTGCCAACCAGAACTATTCCTACGCGACGGCCATCGGTCTGTTCAGCGGTCTGGTCGGTCTTTTGCTGGTGACGATAGCCAATACTACCAGTAAGAAGCTGACTGGTGAGAGCATTTACTAGAAGGGGGGACGGACATGAAAAAGCGATATCATACATTGGAGAATTTCATCTATGATGCGATTGTGTATCTGGTGATGATCTTTGTTCTGGTCTGCTGTCTGGTTCCGTTCATGTATATGCTGGCGGCGTCCCTTTCAAGTCCGAAGGCTCTGGTCAGCAGTACCGTGCTTTTGTGGCCGAAGGAACTGACTTTTGACGCATATATCCGGATTTTTAATTATCCGAATTTCTTCCGTGCTTACGGCAATACATTTATCTATGCCTTCGGCGGTACTGCTATTGCTCTGGTTATGACCTGCCTGATGGCATATCCGTTGTCCAAGGATTTCCTGTGGGGCGGCAAAATCCTGACGAAGATGGTAGTGTTTACTATGTTCTTTGGCGGCGGCATGATCCCCAACTATCTGCTGATCAACAGCCTGCATATGGTGGGCACGCGATGGGGGCTTTTGATTCCGTTTTGCATCAATTCATTTAATCTGATCATTATGCTTAATTTCTTCCGTGGAATTCCGCATGAATTGGAAGAGGTGGCGCTGATCGACGGGTTGGGGTGGTTTGGGATCCTCAGAAGGATCGTCCTGCCGTTGTCCACGCCGGTGCTGGCCACGATCGGGCTCTACTATGCGGTGTTCTTCTGGAATGACTGGTTCTACAGCCTCCTGTATCTGAAAGGCAATCAGTATCCGGTCATGATGTTTTTGCGCAACATCGTCAACGGCACGATGGAATTGGGGGGAGCCAGCGGCGGCGCCGAGAAGACGAC
>CANREE010000137.1 GCA_947629545.1 uncultured Lachnospiraceae bacterium
TTTCTCGGTTTCGGCAGCGGATATTCACCGTCACAATATCCCAATGTTACGAAGCAGCGGGCGATATAGTTTTCGGGGATGTTCCACTCCCGGAGAAGCGCCGCACCGATCTCATTATCAAAAGTTTCCTCGCCCCTCGCGACGATGCAGGAGGAAATGCCCAGCTCCGCTGCCATCAGCACCATATTTTCGGCACAGCAAAAGGCGTCCGGGATACTGTAAAGAAAATTTTTCATGGCGAAAACGATGCAGACAGCAGGAGCGCCATAGAACCCGCTTTTCATGCTCGGATCGTCAATGATACTGGGCTGGTCGGCGGAAACATAACTTCCGGAGAGCTTAGAGCGGTCAAACCGGGCGACGTTCAGCCTGCCGATCTTCTCCGCAAGCTCCGCATTTCGGATGCCGACAATGATACTGCGCTGGCCGCCTCCGGCATTTGGCGCGTAAGTTCCCGCCTCGATGATCGTTTCCATATCTTCGCGGGAAATCTGCCTGTCCTGATATTTTCGGATCGAACGGCGGTATTTTATAAGCTCTAAAAGTTCCATCAGCCTGCCTCCTTCCAACACTGTGGGTCGGCCTCATAGAAGCTGCCGTTTGTCCCTTTTGCCACGGCAGGACAGCCCCGGCACCACGCTTTTAATTCACACTTGCTGCATTTCACGAATTTATCATACTCCCGGTACTGCTCCATTTCGCATACCCACACATCCGCCAGTCGGTCGGTGAATACGTTGCCGACCTTGCTCTCCGCCACGCGGCGGCAGGCGTACACATCGCCGGTGGGCAGAATCGTGATATGGCAGTTGCCGCAGTTACATCCGCCGTAGATCATGCCCTCCTTTGCGTCTGCGGGGATTTTGAACGTCCCCGTCTCATACTCGTAAAGCGTCCAGAGATGGTCTTTTTTGTTGAAATACGTCTGGCAGCCCTCCGCCTCATATTCTTTGAATTTCTTATCACAGATTGCCAGCAGTTCACGGTACTCCTGCGGCGTCATAGAAGCGTCCAGATCGCCGCCGCTGGGGACATAGCGGGAAAAGGCAAATACGTTCGCCCCTGCTGCCACAACCGCGTCGATGATTCCCGGCACTTCCATGCGGTTTGTTTTGGATACCGTCGTCATGATCACGCTTCGCATCCCGGAGCGGTTGATACAGCCGATCTTTTCCATCGTGCAGTCAAAGGAGCCGGGCTTGCGGAACCAGTCGTGGGTCTCATGAAGGCCGTCAAGGGAAAGCTGGTACTTTTCACAGCCGTAGTATTTCATTTCCTGGCATACCTGATCGTTCAAATGGAATGGGTTGCCCATGATCGTAAACGGGACATTGTGTTCTTTGAACAGCGCCAGCAGCCGCCAAAAATCCGGGTGCAGGATGGGGTCGCCGCCGGTCAGGTAGAAATAAGGCATGCGGCCATACATCTCGCAGAAGTCCAGGCAGTTATAGAAGGTGTCTTCCATCTGCGCCCACGTCATGCTCTTAAGCTCATGGCACTTATCCCCGGAGAAGATGTAACAGTGCTTGCACCGCTGGTCGCACTCATCCGTGATATGCCATTGAAAAGAAAAATACTGCTTCATACCATACCCTCGCTTTATATAAATCGGTTCCCCGAATCCTTATCGTATGTTCCCGGCTAGCATTTCCAACCGGGAACAATCCCCAACTGTCCGGATCATTTGTCAGAAGCGCCACAGGCAGTCCCGCAGGCGGTGGGCTTTTCTTCCGGCTTATCCGATGCGCCACAGGCAGCGGGAGCCTCTGCCGGCTTATCAGCCGCACCGCAGGCAGTACCACAGGCAGCGGGCTTTTCTTCCGGCTTGTCCGATGCGCCGCAGGCAGCCCCGCAGGCAGAAGCAGCCTTATCCTCAGCCCATCCGGCAAGATTTGAAAGTGCCATTGTCATATCCTCCTTCTTTTATTCAGGGAAAATTCTTCTCCCTGTATCTTCGATTATACAAACCCGCTTTGCTTTCACAAGTACGCACTTATTTATAACATAGTTACCTTTTTGTAACTTTTGGAACAGCTATTGATTTATCTGTAATGCTGCACTATAATTTGATTATAACATTCCAATTTGAAGTAATGGAGGTTCCTTATGAAAACGAAAGCTGAATTGATCCCCGAATGTCCCGTCGCAACTACGGTACAACTGATCGGAAACAAATGGAAACTTTTAATTATTCGAAATCTGCTTGACCGCCCGTGGCGTTTCAATGAGCTTCAGAAGAATCTGGAAGGGATCAGCCAAAAGGTACTCACAGACAGTCTGCGGTCTATGGAAGCGGACGGAATTATTACCCGCACCGTGTACCCGGAAGTCCCGCCGAGGGTGGAGTATGCGTTGTCGGAGCTGGGCGAATCGATGCGCCCCATTCTCGATGCCATGAAAGCATGGGGAGAAACTTATAAAGCAATCAATCAATGAGAAAAAGAGCCGGCGGCTGAATGATCTGACCTCCGGCTCCTTCTTCTTTACAATTACTTTTCACTGACTGTTTTCATACCCATTGTTATTTCAGTTTCGCGCCATCCTTGAAAGCGTTTCCCACCTTCTCACCCAGGCGGATATACACTGCCGCCGCAGGATCGAAGATAATGGCATCCAGCTTTTTATAGTCCACGTTTCCGTCCGTCAGGATGCTTTCATCGGCGCTGACGTTAACGATCTGGCCGATCACATTGCCGTCCTCGTTGCATTTCAGGAACCTGCATTCCAGCGTCAATGGCAGTTCGTTGATGACCGGCGCGTTGACAAATTCGCTTTTCACCGTCGTGAAGCCCGCTTTCTCCATTTTGTTCGG
>CANREE010000138.1 GCA_947629545.1 uncultured Lachnospiraceae bacterium
GGCAGGGAGAAATCGGAATACATAAGCAGGTTGGAGGCGCGGTAGACGCGTTCTTCGTTGATGAAATCCTGCAGGCATTGTCCGCTTTCCTTTTTAAAAAGCCGGGAGAGGTAGCTGGGGCTGATGCCAAGGCTTTCGGCGATGTCGTCCAGATAGATCTTCTCGCGGTAATGCTTACGCACATAATCTTTGGCCCGTTCCAGATAGTTAGAGCCCCTGGCGCGGTTCAATTTCTCCGCCACGCGGCCACTCAGTTCCTCGATGGCGCGGTTGCGGTAGAGGAGCATATGGGCGGGATCCTGGGCGTTGTCGCATTTCTGGATATAGTAGCCGCTGAGCCGGTAGGCGGTCTCAGGCGGAACGCCGCCTTCGATGGCCGCCCGGGAGCAGAGAGTGATGCCGACGATGGCCAGGTTGCGGTGGTGCGCCGCGGTCTGCTGCGCCAGGCGGCCGCTGTCCCGGTCCATGCTCTCCGCCAGCCGGACGGCTTCCTGCGTCCGGCCTTCGCGGATCGCCTGCATCAGAAGCTGTTCTTCATGGTAGCTGTGGCGGTAGGAGGAGTCGTCATTTTCCTCCTCTTCCTTCAGCAGGAACCGCGTCTGGTCCTGTTTTTCCTGTGTCTCGCTGCGGCTGACGATGCGGTTGAGCTGCAGCAGGTCTTCATTTTCAAGGTTCGCGTTGCCGAGGACTGTGTTGGCCAGCAGGATCATGTCGCGGATCTCGGGCAGCGTGAAGACCGGAAGCACCTTAAGACCGTCGGATTCAATGCCGTAGGCGCGGTACATCTGCCGCCGGCGCACGGCGCTTAAGCGTTCGTGGGGCATCGGGCCCATGTAAAGGTATCCGCCTTCGGCCCGCAGGCCCGCGAAATAGCAGTCGTAGCTGCTGCGGCGCAGAAACGGCTCCGTCTGTCCGGAGGTGCCTTTCCGCATAATGTCCCGCAGCCGTTCCGACTGCATCAGCGGACTCTCGGCGACGGTGTCGAAAAATGGGATCAGGGAGCCGTCCGGGGCTTCGTAGACCAGATCGACTTTGATTACGCTGCCAAGGATTCGGATGTTGCTTTCGCGCATGGCGGGGGGACCTCCGTTTTCTTATTTTGACCTTTTGGGTCATTCTCATGAGCGTTTTCGAGGAAAATGCTGCGGCGCAAAGTATGTTTTTACTGCAGGAGACTTCTCTCATATCTTACATGGTTGAAAGAGTAGAAGTTCTATCTGCATATCTGCGTAATTGAAAAATGATGAGAATGTATATCTATGAATATCATATCACAATTCCTGAGCAAATGGAACAAAATAAGAATAAAATTGTTAAAATAAGGACAGACTGGCCGTCGGAAAATCATTTATAATAATTTCAGACAAAAGGAGCCGCGCAGGCTGCCGCGATGAAGGAACTGCGCGGGAATCCTGCGGCGGGAATTCTGCAGAAGGAATACGGCGGCAGACCAAAATGAAACAGAAAAAGGAGGCAGTTTATGGGCAAAACACCGATTCTGGATATTAAGATTGAGGCCAACGGGCCGGCGGTACATATGCAGGGCGAGAACGCCGAGGTGCTGATGGTTCCCTTCAAGGGTTCCGTTGATTGTGACATTTTCCGTGGGATCGTGGAGCCATGCGGGGTGGACACGCAGATCGTCAACGCCGCGGGGGTGCGTCATATGTCGGCGCGGTACCTGATGACCGGTACCGACGCGGAGGGGCAGCCTTGCCACATCTATGTGGAGAATAACGGATGGTTCGACGACGCAGCGAAGACCATGCCGTTCCATACGGTGCCGACCTTCTATACAGACAGCAGGGCGCTGGCGCCTTATCTGCACCGGAACCAGTTTGTGGGGGAAGGGCATGATATGGCGGACGGGCTGCATATTCTGTTCTTCGAGATCGGAGAAGATAAGCGGACCGACGGGGAGGCGAGGGCATGAACGGGCGGTTCTACGGCGTAGGCGAGCCGCTGATCCAGCGTCAGCGGGACCAGGGCATTGACGCTGCGGCATATCTGGATCTGGTGGCCGGGCTGGGCTGCCGGGCCTACCGCTCGTGGATGCATTTGACGGAACTGCTTGTGAATCCGATCACGCCTAACCAGAAAGAGGTGGAAATGCACCGCCGCCTGCTGGATCGGGCAAAGGAGCTGGATATCGAGGTCACGGCTATGAGCCATGAGTGGTTCCTGCCGGAGAGCTGTAAGCAGCGCACGGGCCACGCGATGCCGCCGCGGGATCTGACACCGGGAAGCCTCTACATGCAGGCCCTGGAAATGCTGGAACAGTCCTGGTACACGATGGTCTCCATTTTCCCGCAGGTGGATATCTGGGAGGTGGGAAATGAGTGGAATCTGAACGCGTTCCTGCATCCGGACGGATTTCTGGACGGCGATATGAGCCGTCCCTTCACGGCAGATGAGAAGGCGGACATCGCCGTGGATATGATGTATTTCGCGGCCCGCGGCATCCGCCGGGCCAACCCGAAGGCGAAGGTGGCCAGCTTCTCGCCGGCGCTGTCCACGCCGGGACTGGGCGGAGATATGCCGGATTTCCTGCCGGTGATGTACGGCGTGGCCTGGACATTGGATAAGATCTACCGCCGGATTAAAAGCGGAGAGTTCTGGTCCGACAACACGGATGATTATTTCGACCTGGTGGCCTGGCACCCGTATGTATTTACCAACCGGGAGGTAAAAAGCGACGCGGA
>CANREE010000139.1 GCA_947629545.1 uncultured Lachnospiraceae bacterium
TGGAGGTGGCAGCCGGTGTCGCCGTAGGCGCCGTAGTTGACCTTATCGGGATGGAAGGCGGCGTGGATGGCCTTCGCGGCCCGGCAGACGTCGGCGAAGAAAGCGTCGCGGTCGGCGTCGGAGATATCGACGATCTCGCTGATGTGGTCCTTATAGGCCACGATGCAGCGGCCCGGATGGGACTGTTCCTTGAAGAGAATAAGCTGGGAGACGTTAAGGTCGCAGATTTTGATACCGAAAGCCGCCAGAGGCGCGCCTCCTACGCAGTAGCCGCAGTTTGGATCTTTCATGTGATTTACTCCTTTCTGTCCTATTTCGTCTGAAAACAGGTTTCATATTTTTATTTTAGCGGTACTTCACCATAAAGTCAATGAAATTGTAGCGGCTTATTAACAGTTCTTAGTCGGAAATAAACCGCACTGTTTTGCTTGCAAAATCCCACAGTTTGTGTGATAATGGTCAGAGACTAACAAGATATGGAGGAATTGCATTTTTATGGCAAAGGCACAGTATAATGCGGACAGTATCACGGTACTGGAAGGACTGGAGGCTGTCCGCAAAAGACCGGGTATGTACATCGGCGGCGTGGGAGCGAAGGGCCTGAACCATCTGATCTATGAAGTGCTGGATAACGCGGTGGACGAGCATCTGGCCGGTGTCTGTACGCAGATTAGGGTGACGCTGGAGGCGGACGGCTCCTGTACAGTGCGGGACAATGGCCGCGGGATCCCGGTGCAGATGCATAAGAAGGGAGTGTCGGCGGTCCGTGTGGTCCTGACCACGCTGCACGCCGGCGGCAAATTTGATAATCAGGCGTATAAGACTAGCGGCGGCCTGCACGGCGTGGGATCGTCGGTGGTCAACGCGCTGTCGGAGCGGATGGACGTGAAGGTCTATCAGGGGGGCTTCATTCACCATGACGCGTATAAGCGTGGCAAGCCCACGGAGAAGCTGGAGAACGGCCTTCTGCCGGTGCTCGGCAAGACGAAGGAGACCGGGACAGAGATCAATTTTCTGCCGGATCCGGAGATTTTCGAGAAGACCCGCTTCAAGGCCGACTGGCTGAAAAGCCGCATTCACGAGACTGCGTATCTGAATCCGGGACTGACGATTACCTATGAGAATAAACGGGCCGGCGAGGAGGAGACGGTGGTCTATACAGAGCCGGAGGGGATCGTGGCCTATGTGAAGGAGCTGAACATGGGCAAGACGCCGATCCACGACCCGGTTTACTATAAAGGTACGGTGGACAATATCGAGGTGGAGGTGGCGTTCCAGTTCGTCGATACCTTCGAGGAGAATATCCTGGGCTTTTGCAATAATATTTTCACGCAGGAGGGCGGCACCCATCTGGTGGGCTTTAAGACCAAGTTCACGATGCTGATCAACAGCTACGCCCGCGAACTGGGTATCTTAAAGGAGAAGGACGCCAATTTCACTGGCGCGGACACACGCAACGGCATGACCGCGGTGGTGGCGATCAAGCACCCAGATCCGATGTTCGAGGGCCAGACGAAGACGAAGATGGCCAGCGCCGATGCGACAAAGGCGGTCTTTACGATCAGCGGCGATGAGCTTTCCATGTATTTCGACCGGAATCTGGAGACGCTTAGGGGCATCATCGGCTGCGCGGAGAAATCGGCCAAGATCCGCAGGGCGGAGGAGAAGGCGAAGACGAATCTTCTGACCAAGTCCAAATTCTCCTTCGACAGCAACGGTAAGCTTGCCAACTGCGAGAGCCGGGACGCGGAGAAATGCGAGATCTTCATTGTCGAGGGAGACTCCGCCGGCGGCTCCGCCAAGACGGCCCGCAACCGGATGTACCAGGCGATTCTGCCGATCCGCGGCAAGATCCTGAATGTGGAGAAGGCGTCCATCGACAAGGTGCTGGCCAACGCAGAGATCAAGACCATGATCAACGCCTTCGGCTGCGGCTTCTCCGAGGGCTATGGCAATGATTTCGATATCAGTAAGCTCCGTTATCACAAGATCATCCTGATGACGGATGCGGACGTGGACGGCAGCCATATCGATACGCTTCTGCTCACGTTCCTGTACCGGTTCATGCCGGAACTGATCTACAACGGCCACGTTTACATCGCGATGCCGCCGCTTTTCAAGGTGATCCCGAAGAAGGGCGAGGAGCAGTATCTCTACGACGAGCATGAGCTGGAGCGTTACCGGAAGACCCACACCGGGGAGTTCACCCTGCAGCGCTACAAGGGCCTTGGGGAAATGGACGCGGAGCAGCTGTGGGAGACCACGTTGGATCCGGAGCACCGGGTGTTAAAACGGGTGGAGATCGAGGACGCGAGGCTGGCGTCGGAGATCACGGAGCTTCTGATGGGCAGCGACGTGCCGCCCAGAAGGCAGTTTATCTACGACCATGCCAATGAGGCGGAGATCGACGCGTAAGACGGAAGGTGTTCAGGTGCCGAAGCATGACAGAATGAGTTTCGGAGCAGAACGTGACGTTGACCGAGGCGCGGAAAGCAGAAAACAGAGTTATGGCGACAGAACAGACCGGCCGCGGCCGGCAGGAGAGGATAGAGCAGTAAATGGCAGAGAAGATCTTAACGACAGAATATTCCGAGGAAAT
>CANREE010000140.1 GCA_947629545.1 uncultured Lachnospiraceae bacterium
TTGATCATGTGCTCCACCTTCTGCACGCGGTCCGCCTCATTCTCAAAGAGGCCGAAGTTATAAAGTCCCTCGGAAATAATGTAGTCTACCGTAGCGCGCTCATTCAGCGACGCCGCCGGGTCCTGGAATACCATCTGTACGTTGCGGATGACTTCCCGGTCCAGGGCGTGCGGAATCTTTCCGGAAATACGAACTCCCTTGTACTGGATCTCGCCGGCAGCCAGCGGGTTCACGCGGATGACCGCACGGCCAATGGTCGTCTTGCCGGAACCGGACTCGCCGACCAAAGAAAACGTCTCGCCCTTGTAGATATCAAAGGACGCGTCCGTGACAGCCTTTACGGCGCTGTCGCCCTTACCAAATGTGATATCAATATCTTTGATCGACAGCAGAATCTCCCTGCCGTTCTCTGCGATTGGGCCGTGCTCCGGGAAGAGGGAACGGCCTTTTTTCTTTGTTTCTGTGTTTGCCATCTTGCCTTCCTCCCTTAGATATTAAATGCTTCCATCAGCTTGCCGTGGATATCCTTGATACCTTCTGGTTTTTCAACCTTCGGGGCTCGCGGATCCAGAAGCCAGGTCTTCGCATAGTGCGTGTCCGTTACCTTGAACATCGGCGGTTCTTCCAGCGTATCGATCTTTAAGCAGTGCGGGTTGCGGGGCGCAAACGCGTCGCCGACGATACTGTTGTACAGGGACGGCGGCGTACCGGTAATGGAATACAGCTGCGTATTCCGCTGGGCCAGCTGGGGCAGACTGGACAGAAGCGCCCAGGTGTACGGATGGCGTGGGTCGTAGAAAACCTCATCCACCTTGCCCAGCTCGACCACCTGTCCGGCGTACAGTACCGCCACACGGTCCGCGATATTGGCGACCACGCCCAGGTCATGGGTGATAAATACGATCGTAAATCCGAACTCCTTCTGCAGATCCTTGATCAGCTGCAGAATCTGGGCCTGGATCGTCACGTCCAGAGCCGTGGTCGGCTCGTCGCAGATCAGGATCTTCGGCTGACAGGACAGGGCGATCGCGATGACGATACGCTGTCTCATACCGCCGGAATACTGGAACGGATAATCATCAAAACGTGACTCGGCGTTGGGAATGCCAACCTTGTGCATCAGCTCGATGGCGCGGCGTCTGGCCTCCGTCTCCGAGCAGCCCTGATGCCGCATGATTACGGAGGTGATCTGCTTGCCGATCGTAACGATCGGGTTTAGGCTGGTCATCGGGTCCTGGAACACGGTGGCGATGCGGCGGCCGCGGATCTGCTGCCAGTCACCGGCGTATTTCACATTGGCCAGATTCAGGATGCAGGTACCGTGAAGCTCCTCTGGCGTTTCATTCAGATACTTCACGCGGAACGCCACGGTATCAAATACTTTGTTCCGCTTAGCATCGTCGTCCAGGTCCACGCCCATAACCATAGCCTTCTTTAACGCTTTCAGAAGACCATTCATCAGCATCAGCCGCTTATTGAGGCCGTAACGGCCGATGGAGAGGTAGATCTCTTTTGCGATGATTTTATTACGATCAAGCGTTTTCTGAGATGGCGCCGCCGTGATCTCTTTCGCGTAGCGTTCCTTCAGTTCGGACATTTTTTTCTCATATGCGCTCTGATAAGCAGTGTCAGAGGATGCGGCGGCCTTGTGCGCCCTGGCTTTCGCCTCATTCGCTGCCTTTAACTCCTTGATCTTCTGATCGTATTCCTTCAGCTTCTGGGCAGCTTCATGAATCTCTTTCTTCTGGCTTTTCGGATCCAGCGTCTGCTTTAAGTTGAACAGATTGGTACGGTCGTCCGTAAGTTCCTTCAGCGCCTTATCCGCAGCTTCTTTCTCATCATGAGAGAGACCCATGCGCTCTTCGCGTTCGGTCTTGAGATTCTCCATCTCCTGCCAGGTCTTCGCGCCGAATTCGTATCTGGAATACTCGTCCAGCTTTTTATTGGCGTGCCCGATGAATTTCTGTGCCAGTGAACCGTTGGCGACATGAGTATCGGCCAGTTCATCATCCGACAGGATCAGCTGCCCTTCTGAGATGAAGCCGTTGGAATCCAGCATACCGGCAAATGTCTTTGTGAACACGGACTTTCCCGATCCGGACTCGCCTACGATGGCAATAGATTCATTCTCATAAATATCAAGGTCAATGCCGCGGATTGCGGTCAGGATACGGCCACGGACACGGAACTTTACATGCAGGTCGCGTACGGAGAGCAATACTTTTTTATCTTCCATCTGAGCCCCTCCTTACATATGCGTCCTGGGATCGGATGCGTCGCCCAGGTTCTGTCCGGTCACATAAAGCACGACGGTAATGACGGAAGCGACTGCCACGGGGGTCCAGAACTCCCAGCCCCAGCCCGGTGTGACCATCGCCTTCTGCGACTCATAGATCAGACGTCCCAGAGATACCTCAGACATGCCCAGGCCGATATAGGAAAGGAATACCTCGGAAGAGATATAGCCCGGAATCGCGGCCGCAATCTCCAGTACGATGACGCTGGTCATGAACGGCAGGAT
>CANREE010000141.1 GCA_947629545.1 uncultured Lachnospiraceae bacterium
ATCAGCCACCCGGAAATCGCCCCGTAGGAATAATGGTTCTGCGACGCCTGACCGTCCCAGGTCTCCCAGATCGTGGTCGCTCCCTGTTTTACCGCGTACAGCCAGCCGGGCGCCGTTTCCTGCAGAAGCACCCGGTAAGCGGTCTCCGTATAGCCGTATTCGGCCAGTGTATCGCACAGGTACGGAGTGGTCAGAAAACCGGTATTTAGATGGTAATCATTCTTCCGCACCAGTTTATCCAGTTCATCCGCCGCGATGCGGCTTTCTTCCCCATCCAGAATCCCGAAGCGGATAGGGCGAATATACTGGCACTGCCGTTCACTTTGGATCGTACCGTGATCCGTATACTCCGTCCGGTAGGCACGGCGCGCGCCTTCCGCGATTCGTGCGAACTGCTCCGCATCCGTTGCTGTCCAGGCGCCGCTTTCTGCGCCTTTCTCAGTCTGGACGAAGTATTCCCTGCCTTCCTCTGTCTGAACGAACCGTTCTGCGCCTCTCTCAGTCTGGAGGAAAGATTCCTCACCTTTCTGTGTCTGAACGAACCGTTCTGCGTCTCTCTCAGTCTGAACAAAACACTCCACGTCTTCCTCCTCTCCAAGAAGCGAAGCGATCTCAGACAGGAGTTCCCCGGAATTGGCCAGGTAAGCGGTGGCAACATCGAAATTTCCATTGCGCATGGCGGCCATGGGATTGCTTCCCGGCTCGCACCATTCGCCGTAGTCGATGCCGCCTCGAATGCCGTAAAGCGGCCGTCCTTCCTCATCCGTTTTCCCGCTGTCGGCCCGTCCCGCAAGAAACGCGAACCACCGTTTCATCATCGGATAATTGTCCCGCAGTATCCGCAGGTCGCCACTCTGCCGGTAGAGCGCGTAAGGCACCAGGATGCAGGCGTCCCCCCAGGCGGCGGAACCGTACAGAAGCCCGCTGAAATAACTGGGACGGTTGTTGGGCGGCGCGATATTGGGAAGTCTTCCATCTTCAAGCTGGCCCAGACGGCACTGCCGGAGCCATTTGAGGAAGACCGGAGCAGAATCCATCAGCGTCAGTCCCGTCTCCGCGAAGATCCCCGCGTCGCCGGTCCATGCCGCCCGCTCCCGCGTCGGACAGTCCGTAGGTACATCGCAGAAATTGCCTTTCTGGCTCCAGATACTGTTGCGGAAAAGTCGGTTGACCAGTTCGCTGCCGCAGGAAAATGTTGCTGTTTCCGCCATGTCCGAATAGACGGCGTGGGCCGTGAACCGTGCCCCGCTTAAATCCAGCTCCGTCTCGACCTTTGCGTAGCGGAAGCCCATGATCGTAAAGCGGGGCTTATAGTGGTTGGCTCCTTCTTTACAGATATAAGAGACCATCTGGTAGGTGCCGTTCTCCTTGTGACGCTTCCGGTCCTCAAAATTCTCCTGCGTAAAATTACCGTCCTTATCCAGGGTCTCGCCATGCCAGAGGCGGATCTCCGCCCCATCCCTGCCTTCGATCCAAAATTCCACATATCCGGCCAGATTCTGTCCGAAATCGATGATCCTGCTGCCGTCCGGAGCAGTAAACAGACGACCCTCAAAGGACTCCTGCTCCCGGATTGGGACGGTATCCATTGCTTTCAAGATACGGAGCGGTGGAGCCGTCGGAATGCCGGACGGTGCCTCCTCTATAGGCGACCTCAAATCTTTGACTGTAGACGTTCCCGGCGTCCCGACCGCAGGCGTCTCCGGCTCACTACAAGCAGGTATTCCCAATTCCCCACTTACAGGCACCCCTGGTTTCATGCCCGCCGACATCCCCGGCTCACCGCCCGCAAGTGTCTTCACGCCATGCCAGCTCTCTGCCGTCCTGCGCGCGTCATATACCTCGCCCTGCTGCAGATCGTTCTGGCGCAGTGGGCCGTCCTGCGAAGCCTCCCACGCTTCGTCCGTAACCAGAACCGTCCGGCCTCCGCATTCCAGCTGGCAGAGCAGCGCAAGCGTATCCCCGTAGAGGCAGCGGTCTCCATCCACGCCGGAGGTGCTCCTGTACCAGCCGTCGCCGAGAAGAACCGTAATCTCATTCTCCCCTTCTTTCAGAAGACCGGTTACATCGTAGGTCTGAAACGGGATCTCACCGGCATAATTACTCGTGCCCGGCGTAAGCACCGCGTCTCCGACGCGCTTGCCGTTTAAGTACGCCTCGTAGAGGCCGAGAGCAGTGATATAGAGGCGGGCGGGCTCCTGAACATCTGTCACTCTAAATGTTCTGCGAAGAGCGCTGGCCGGCTGATGGGGCATAAACGCCTCCTGTTTCGCGTCAGCACCCATGCTGATTCCGCTGGTTTGCGTTCTGCTGCCCATACTGCCTGCCGCAGCATTTTGTGCGCCGCCGTCGCAACTGCCTTCCCTGCGCTCCTCCCATGCAGCCTTTGCCAGACGGTTGATCGCGTCGGAACAGTCATAATTCTCCGCCGTCAGCTTCTCAAGCTCCGGCGTGATCCACTTCGCCTGCCAGTCCGCGCCCGCCAGAAGCCCCATTTCAAAGAACGCGGCGGCGCTGTAATCTCCGGCTTCTCCATGTTCATCCCACAGACGCACCTTCCAGAATATCCGCTCCCTGCTGTGCGCCGCTCCGCCGTAAACCGCGTGCATTTTCCCTGTATCCACCCGGCCGCTGTCCCAGACGGTTTCGTCCCCGGATAGTGCCACGATCTGATACGCGGTCTGTTTTGCGCCTCCCTCGCACTGCCAGGACAAAAACGGCGCGGTGTCGCTGATACCGACCGGATCGCGGCGGTAATTCGTTTTCAAATTGATCGCTTTCACTTGTTCTCCTCCAGCCATCCTCACTCCATCGACAGACCGGCCACATCCCGGCGAAGCCCGTCATACTCGGCGAAGCCCCTGCATTTGGGCTGACCGTCCTCCGCCGGATCCATATTCAGATAGATCTGAAACTGATTGTCCGCCCGCAGAACCAGGCGCAGCTTCATCTGTCCGTTGTGCTCTCCGTGGACGTTCAGATCGCTTTCGATCGTCGTCTCGCCGGGCATGAACATATTGGCAGGCGCCTTTACGCGGATCCACCCGTCATAGAAGGTCTTTCCGTCCTCGCTGAAATTCTCATAACGAGTCTGCAGCTGTCCGGACTCAAGAAGCGTATTCTCCACCATTCCGCTCACGCCCCGGATGCGCAGCGGAAATTCCATAGCCACCGGCTTAAGCGCCTCGGAGACCGGCAGCGAATACGGAATCTGATCCGCGTCCGGCGTTCTCTGCGCCGGAACCGGTTCCGCCGGCGCCTTGTCGAGCAGATGGCCCACGCGCAGCCGGCACTCTACATTTCCCTCGCAGAGCCGGGTCTTCTCATTCCACAGCGCCTTCGTACTGTCGGGATGCCAGCTCATGGGAGAATAATACACCCACCGGCCCTCAGGGTCGCTTAAATCGACGCCCTGATACGCCCGGCCTTCCTTCATGGAACGGTCGATGTGGATCAGCGCCGGTCCGATATTGCCGGCCCGATGGTGCCGGACGCCGGCGATGGCGTACTGATACAGCACATTCAGGTACCGCCCGCGGGTGACCAGGTCGTTGCTTAAAGGAACGACTCCCAGCACGCCGAAATCCGTCTTCGGTGAGAACCGCGGCGACATGCAGACCGCGCAGGTCTCATCCGGCGAGAAAATGGCAGTCTCCTC
>CANREE010000142.1 GCA_947629545.1 uncultured Lachnospiraceae bacterium
TGCCTGCAGGATTTCATCAACGAAGAACGCGTCTACCGCGCCTCCAACCTGCTTATGTATTCCGATTTCTCCCTGCCAGAGATCGCCGCCTACGTGGGATTCCCCAACCAGAGCTATTTCGGCAAGATCTTCCGGCAAATTAAGGACATGACGCCGAAGAATTTCCGCGACCGCTACCGCGCCGCGGAGGCGCCGGATGAAAAATTTTAAAAAACCTCTTGACCTTCCACCTTCTGGAAGGTGTATGGTCGAATCAGCATCAGAGACAGAAAGGCGGCGGGACAATGAAGATCAATCAGGTGGAGGAACTGGCGGGCATCGCGAAGAAGAACATCCGCTTCTATGAAGAGGAGGGCCTTCTTACCCCGGGACGCAATCCCGCCAACGGCTACCGAGAGTATTCCCTGGAGGACGTGGCGCTCCTTAAGAAGATCCGCCTTCTGCGGAAGCTGTCGGTCCCCATCGGGGACATCCGGGATATGGCCGGCGGAACGCTCTCCTTAGGCGACTGTCTGGAGAGGCGGCTTGCGGCCCTGAACCGGGAAGAAGAAAGCCTTAAGCACACGCGGCTGATCTGCCGGATGATGCAGGACGACCGGACAGCGTTCGACGGCCTTGACGCCGCCCGCTGGCTGGATCAGATGGAAACTCTGGAAGAAGGAGGTACGCAGTTTATGAATGTGGAACAGACAGATTTAAGGAAACGGAAGCTCGTCCCCGTTATCGCGGCGGCGGTCACCATCGCGGTCATGCTGGCGTTTCTGGCCGCTTTCTGGTGGCTGAACCAGCTGGATCCCGCTCCCGCGCCGGTTCTTGTGATCATTACCGTCATGCCGGTCCTGGTCATGATCGGAGTCGTCGCTGCCTGCAGGGAAAGACTGAAAGAAATCGAAGGAGGAGAAGAAAATGAAGCTCTTAAATATTGAACATTACCCCGGAAAAGAATACGAGGCGCTTGGGCTTGTGAAAGGCTGCGTCGTAGAGTGCAAGAATTTCGGCCGTGATTTAATGGCCGGCATGAAGACGCTGGTTGGCGGCGAGATCCCCGGCTACACCGAAATGCTGAACGAAGCCCGGGCCATCGCCGTCAAGCGCATGGTAGACGAGGCCGAGGAACTCCACGCGGACGCGGTCATCGGCGTCCGTCTGGCCTCCTCTTCCATGATGCAGGGCGCCGCCGAGGTCGTGGCCTACGGGACGGCGATCCGGTTTATTGAGAGATCGTGAGAGAATACGGGCAGAGCGTCAATGGCACTCTACTCACATGAAACAGCCAAACGGCCCGCCAGGAAACTCTCGCTTCCGGACGGGCCGCTGCTGTCATTTCATGCCATCCATTTTTTTATATACATCTCCCCGCGAACCTGCGAGCAATGTTGTAACTACTATGATCGTTCCATTAATGACCGCGTATACTACTCTCCATCCTTCAAGACGGATCCTGTAATACTCGCTGCGTTTCCCTTTGATCCTCTTCACATCGATTCGTTCGGGATGCTCGCCCACAAACAGTTCCCCGACCGCATCTTCGTACTGCTCTCTTACATTCTCGTGGCTTTGAAAAAACTTCTCCGCGGCTTTCGTGTACGCAATTTCATAAGAAAAATCACTCTTCCCCGTCATTTCACACCTCGGCTCAGACGTTAAACCGTCTGACGGAAACAACGCTTAAATCGTCGTCTGACAATTCTTCAATCGCCCCAAGAATCTCGGCAGATTCATCGGCAGAGGCATCTGCCACGTTCGCAGTAATGCGATAAAACGGATCCCTTTTCATCTTCGCGAGATATTCGCTTACCGCCTCCTTCACGACATCCGTCACGGTCATATGGAATACGGACGCGACCTTCTTCATTTCAATGATATCCGATTCCTCCATTTTAAAATTTAGAGCTTTGACAGCCATTGCATTCACCTCCTTGTTCTGCTTTATAGTATATACGATAAAGACGATAATTGCAAGTATTCAATTATTTTTTTACCCCGGAAGTTCTCGCTTCCAGGTGGGCCGCTGCTGTCATTTCAAATGCTGCATCACTCCCACTCTTCGATCTCAAGATACTCTTCGCACCCGCTCAGGGTTTCCGGCAGCGGCCCGCTCTCCACAAGATACAATTCATGCAGCGCCCTTGTACATCCCAGATACACCTTCCGCCGGACAGAAGGATTTCCTTCGTTCGAATAAACACAGCGAAACAGGATCACCGCGTCGAATTCCAGGCCTTTCGCGAGCAGAAGCGGAAGAATGACCAATCTGCCTTTTAGCTCATCCTCAGGAGATTGTATCAGCTGCACTTCGTCCCGGTCATGCCATTCCTCCCAGACCGCCGCAGCCTCGCCCCCGCTATTCGTAATAATCGCAGCCGAATGATACTTCTTAAACCGCTCAAGGATCGGCGCGATGCAAGATAGCGGATCTTGGCTTATGATATATCTCGGCTTACCAGCCATTCTCTGAAAATAGGAATATCCTTCCGCCACCCCGATCAGCGCGAAAGCCAGCGCGTTGATGTCGCCGGACGAACGGTAGCATTTGCTGAGACGGATCCGGACAAGGCCGGGCCCGAATACATTTTCATAAACGTCATATTCCTGAATCGTCGTCAGCGGATTGACGGTCTGGCAAATATCGCCAAGCAGAGTAAAGCTGCTTCTGGGCAGCAGCCGCTTCATGATATGCAGCTGGAGCAGACTGTAATCCTGGGATTCGTCGATCAC
>CANREE010000143.1 GCA_947629545.1 uncultured Lachnospiraceae bacterium
GAGGCCAGGCTGTTCATCATGGATACCTGCATGAGGCCGGAGATCTCCGAGCCCAGGCCTGAGCTGAGCCCGTACGCTCCGAAGATCGAGCAGATCATGATCGATCCGCAGAAGATCGGCGACGTGGTCGGCAAGCAGGGCAAGGTGATCAACAAGATCATCGAGGAGACCGGCGTGAAGATCGACATCGAGGACGACGGCAGCGTTTCCGTCTGCGGCGTGGACGCGGACATGATCAAGAAGGCTATCAGCATCATCGAGAGCATCGTCAATGATGTGGAGGTCGGCCAGGTGATCACCGGAAAGGTGGCGCGGATCATGAACTTCGGCGCTTTCGTTGAGCTGGCCCCGAATAAGGACGGCATGGTCCATATCTCCAGACTGTCCGAGAAGCGCGTGGCCCGGGTCGAGGATGTGGTGAACATCGGCGACGAGGTGACCGTGCGCGTCATCGAGATCGACAAGATGGGCCGCATCAACCTGACGATGAAGCCCAGCGAGATGACCGGCGACGTACCGGTGGTCGAGAGTTCCGACCGCGGTGACCGCGGCGGCAGAGGCGACCGTGGCGGACGCGGCGACCGGAGAGACCGCGGCGGACGCGGCGGCAGAGACCGCAGGGATCGTGACGACAGTTACGACAGCGATGAGGAATAAGCGCATCCGGTAATAATCATCAGATGATATGTATTTGTAAATGATAAGCGCGTCGGGTTGTTTCCTGACGCGCTTGCTGTATCTCCGTGCGAGAGGGGCTTTGGTGGCTCTCTGTCCGTATTTCCGTGCGAGAGGGACTTGGCGGCTCTCTGTCCATATTTCTGTGTGAGCGGGGCCGGCGACGCCCTGGCCTTATTGCGTTCGTAGGCTGAATAGGAGTGCAGATGTGTTCACATCGGTTTACAGGTACCTGTATTAGGATGGAGCATTCAGCTGCAGAATACCGTGATCGACTCCGCCACCGTCTGTGCCGGAATGCTCCGGGTCGTGGAACCGAAGAGCACCAGCAGGAGGCGGTCGTCCAGTGAACCTTCGTAGATCTGTCCGTTCTGCGTGCGGGTTTCGGTCAGGCTGGAGAGTTCAAGCCTGAGCATCCCGTCGCTGCTCAGCTGGTTCCGGTCGAAGATATCCAGATAGGCGCTCTGGGCATAGGCGGGTTTGACGACGGCAATGGCCCGGTAGCGCGTCGGGTAATTGAGCGGCTGCGGGGCCTCGGAATCGTAGAATACGATGATGAAATCGCCGTGCCGGATCGGCGCCTGATTTAGGACATACGTGGTCGGTGCGACGATGACGGTGTTCTGGCTGCCGTAGTAGTCCTGTAAAGTCAGTGTCAGGGCGCAGGGCGACCAGGCAGCCTGGTCGGCCGGTTCAGAGGCGATGGCGGCAACGGTGCCGGAGATGGGCGTATATCGGCTCATGGGTGTCTCCCTTGGAGTATCATTCATATTATCATATTCGCGTGGTATGGTCGGGGATTCTGATATTCGGATATTTTATGATTTGGTTGGTAATATGATTTGACGGATTCTTTATGGATGATTTAACGGTTATTATATGGATGGATATTTATGGATGATTTCATATTTATTTTATGGATGTAACTTGCCATATTTTTTATATTCCCGTATAATGGGTATGGCGTTGCGGGACTGATCGTCCGGAGGGCTGGTTTGCTATAAAAGCTGCGGATATACCGGAAGAAGTGAGCTATGACGATAAGTTACAGGCAGCCATATGAAATTGCAGGTGAATCTATTACAGGTGAATCAAAAGCAGTTACGGGATGCTGGAAGAAGTTACGACGGAAATCTGCATAAAAGCGCCGTCATGACTGTTAATTACTGAGAACCGGAGGTGCAGGGCGATGAAACTTCTCTTTAAGCAACGATTTTTCTCGTGGTTTGATTCCTATGATATCTATAATGAGGCGGGCGAGACCGTGTATGTGGTGAAGGGACAGCTTTCCTGGGGGCATTGCCTGAAGATATTCGACGCGCAGGGAACGGAGGCCGGCACCGTACAGGAGCGGGTTCTGACCTTCCTTCCGAAGTTTGAAATGTATCTGGGAACGCGGTATGTGGGCTGTATCAGCAAGGAGTTTTCTGTCTTTACGCCGCATTATAATATCGATTGCAACGGCTGGCATGTGGACGGGGATTTCCTCGAATGGGATTACAGGATCATCGATGCCGCAGGGCGGCAGGTCGCGACGATTTCAAAGGAAATTCTGCACCTGACGGATACGTATGTGATCGACGTACGCGACCCGGCGGACGCGCTGTGCGCCCTGATGATGGTGCTGGCCATCGACGCGGAGAAATGTTCGCGTAGCTGAGCCGGATATTGCTTCGGCAGGGTACTGGCTGATGCGGCCGAAGGCGGAGAAATGTTCCCGCAACTGAACCGGCTCCCGCATCCCCGCGGCCACAGGTTGACGGAACGAAAAAGTACAATGTGTAAAGGATCAGAGCTATGGAAAAGATCAAAGCGCCCACCCACATAGAGGTGCGGGGAGCGCGGGTGCATAACCTGAAGAATATCAACGTGGATATCCCCCTGAACCGGATCGTCGGGATCGCCGGCGTCTCCGGGTCGGGGAAGTCGTCGCTGGCGCTGGGAGTGCTGTACGCGGAGGGGTCGAGGCGCTATCTGGAGTCGCTCTCCACCTATACAAGGCGGCGCATGACGCAGGCGGAGAAGGCCCAGGTCGACGAGATCCTCCATGTTCCGGCTTCCCTTGCCCTGCGTCAGAGACCGGGGGTTCCCGGGATCCGGAGTACCTTCGGGACAGGGACGGAGCTTTTAAACAGCCTGCGGCTGATGTACTCCCGTCTGGCGTCCCACCGCTGTCCCAACGGTCATTATCTGCAGCCGTCCCTGAATGTGGCCGCCGGCCGGGAGCTGGTCTGTCCGGACTGCGGGTCACATTTTTACGCGCCGGGGGCGGAGGAGCTTTCGTTTAACTCTACCGGGGCCTGCCGCCATTGCGACGGAACCGGGACGGTGCGGACCGTGGACGAATCCACGCTGGTGCCGGACGATTCCCTCACGATCGATGAGGGGGCGGTGGCGCCGTGGCAGGCGCTCATGTGGTCGTTAATGAAGGACATTGCCAGGGATCATGTGGGCGTGCGCACGGATGTGCCGTTTAAGGATCTGACGGAGCGTGAGAAGGATCTGGTGTTCCACGGCCCCGCGAAGAAGTATCATCTGCTTTATCATAATGAGAAGACCAATACCGCCGGGGAAATGGATTTTACCTATTTCAACGCGGTTTATACGGTGGAGAACGCGCTTTCCCATGTGAAGGACGAGAAGGGGATGAAGCGCGTGGAGAAATTCCTGAAAGTCGGTCCCTGCCCGGAATGCGGCGGGAGCCGTCTGTCGGACGCGGCCAGGGCTCCGAAGCTTCGCGGGATTACGCTTGCGGAGGCGTGTCAGATGACGCTTTCAGACCTGGTCACGTGGGTGGAAGGCGTTCCGGCTTCCCTGCCGGAGGAAATGCGGCCCATGGCGGAGAGTATCTGCGAGTCCTTCCTGCACGCCGCGAAGAGGCTTATGGATCTGGGTCTTTCCTATCTGACCCTGGACCGGGAGGCGTCCACGCTTTCCACCGGGGAGCGCCAGCGGATGCAGCTGGCGCGGGCCGTCCGCAACCGCACGACCGGCGTTTTGTATGTGCTGGATGAGCCGTCCATCGGACTGCATCCGCGAAATATCGAGGGCGTCACCGGCGTGATGGACGATCTGGTGGCGGACGGAAATTCGGTGATCCTGGTGGATCACGACACGACGATCCTTACCCACGCGGACTGGCTGATCGAGCTGGGGCCTGAGGCCGGCGCCGGCGGGGGAAATGTGATCGCGGAGGGAGAGATCACGCAGATCGAAAATGATCCGGCTTCGAAGATCGGCGGTTTCCTGTCCGGACGGTCAGCCGTCCGGCTGGGCCGTAAGCTCCATCCGGACGAGATCTTCGCGCTGGGGCGGATCCATTTGTCTACGGGGCCCATCCATACCGTGCAGCCGCTGGAGGTGGATTTCCCGAAGGGGCGGCTGATCGCCGTCACCGGGGTGTCCGGTTCGGGGAAGACCACGATGGTGCTGGAAAGCCTGATCCCGGCGCTTCAGTGTCTGGTGAACGGGGAGCGTTTTCCGGAGCATATACGGTCGGTTTTGGCCGAAGGGATCCGCAGCGTCAAGCTGATCGACGCCGCGCCGATCGGCATCAATGTCCGATCCACGGTGGCCACTTACGCCGATGTCCACGACGAACTGCGCAAGATCTACGCCAGGACGGAGGACGCGAAGAACGGCGGCTATAAGGCGGGGGATTTCTCCTATAATACCGGAAACCTGCGCTGCCCGGTCTGCGACGGGACTGGGTCGATCAGCCTGGACGTGCAGTTTCTGCCGGATGTGGATATTCCCTGTCCGGAGTGCCGCGGAAGCCGGTATTCGAAGGAAGCGTACCGGATCCGGCGGGTTCCGAAGAAGGGCGCGGGACGGGCGCTGTCGCTTCCGGAGCTGATGGACATGAGCGTGGACGAGGCGATGGAGGTCTGCCGGGATCTGCCCAATGTCTTCCGGAAGCTGCAGGTCCTGCACGATCTGGGACTGGGATATCTGACTCTGGGCGAGGAGACGCCGGGGCTTTCCGGCGGCGAAGCACAGAGACTGAAGCTGGCCAGCGAGATGGGACGCGGCCAGGAGGACGCGGTATTTGTCTTCGACGAGCCGACCATCGGGCTTCATCCGCTGGACGTTCTGACGCTTCTTAA
>CANREE010000144.1 GCA_947629545.1 uncultured Lachnospiraceae bacterium
TAGATCTTCGCGCCGCCTAAGTCCTTCGTCATCTTCTCCGCGTAGTAGAGGCGGGAAGGGCGGCCGGCGTACTCATTGAACAGCTGCTCAAGCTCCCGGTTAAATTCGGGATCGTCCTTGTAATGGTTGTAGGCGGCTTCCAGCTCGATCACCGCGTTCATCAATGTCTCGGGGATGTACTGGCCACCGTGGATGCCGAAGCGTCCGTTTGGATTGGTCATGATTGGTTCCTTCTTTCTGGTTTCTCTGTATTTCTTTTTCCGGCTGTGGGTTCTGCCAAAAACGTCAAAGCCCCACCAGCACGACAACTCTCATCTTCAAGGCAGATGCCTCCGTCAGCCTGCGTCCCGCACCTGCCGGACAAATTCTCTCATTTTCATCCGGTCTTTCAAGCCGTCGGTCTCGATCCCGGAACTTACGTCCACCGCATAGGGGCGAAGCCGCTCCACCGCCGGGCGCACATTTTCCACCGTCAAACCCCCGGCCAGGAAATACGGCCGCTTCATCTTCTGAAGGAGCGTCCAGTCGAAGACCCTGCCGGTCCCGCCGATTCCGGAATCCAGAAGCACGTAATCCGCCGTGCTCGCTTCGGCCCTTCGGATATCTTCCTCTGTCTCGATCCTGAACGCCTTGATGAGAGGCTTCTGCGTCAGGCCGCGCAGCCGCTTGATGTAATCTTCATCTTCCGTTCCGTGAAGCTGCGCGATATCGATGAGCCCTTCCCGCAGAAACTGCGCGACCCGTTCCGGTTCCTCATTGATAAATACGCCCACCGCCTGAATCCCGGGAAGCAGACGGCGCTTCAGTTCCGCCGCCAGTTCCGGGGCAATGTTCCGACGCCGGCCCGGCACGAAGATGAAGCCGATGTATTCCGGCATCAGCTCGTTGACTGCATCGATGTCTGCTATGCGGGCCATTCCGCACAATTTGATCCTGGTCATGATCTGGTTCTCATCTTTCCTAAAGCATTCTGTCTTGCATTTTCTTTGTACACAGTATCCGTTTTCTGAAGATTTTTTCATGTACTGCCACTGTCTGCCTGGCTTCCTGCTTTGTCGGCGCTCTATCTTCATCGGTTTTGCATTCACATTAGACAGTACATCCTACACACGCCTGACCTCACTGACAGCTTCCCATATTTCTGGCAAGCTGTTCTCTCATCGCCCCCGCAGCTCCGCCAGCCGCGCCCTCCTGTCCGCCGCCCGCATCAGCGTCTCGCCCACCAGCACCGCGTCCGCGCCGATCTCGCGCAGCCGCCGCACGTCCTCCGGGCCGCTGACGCCGCTCTCGGATACAAAGACCGCTTCACGCGGGATCATCTGACGCAGCCTGCGGCTGTTCTCCGTGTCCACGGTGAAATCCTTCAGGTTCCGGTTATTGACGCCGACCACGCGCGCCCCGGCCCGCAGGGCCGTCCGCACTTCCGCCTCGTCGTGGGCCTCCACCAGGGCCGACAGTCCCAGCCCGCCGCAGACAGCCAGATACTCCTTCACCTGCGATTCCGCGAGGATCGAGCAGATTAAAAGCACCGCCGACGCGCCCAGAAGCTTCGCCTCATAGATCATGTATTCGTCTACGGTGAAATCCTTCCGCAAACACGGGATCCGGACAGCCGCCGCGATCTCCCGGAGATACTCGTCGCTCCCCAGGAACCATTTCGGTTCTGTCAGCACGGAAATGGCGTCGGCCCCCGCCGCCTCGTAGTCCTTCGCGATCTGCAGATACGGAAAATCCGGCGCGATCAGTCCCTTCGAGGGGGACGCCTTCTTGCACTCGCAGATGAAGGCGGGGCCGTCTTCCCGCCCTCGGAGCGCCTTTTCAAACAGAAAGTCTCCCTTCGGCATCGCCTCCGCCTGACGGCGGATCTCCGCCAGAGGAAGCCGCGCTTTCGCCTGTTCCGTTCGTTCTCTCGCGTGATCCGCCAACTGGTCAAGTATCGTCATCTCACTCCGCCTCCGGCCGGTTGCTGACCTCGATAAATTTCTCAAGGGTCGCCGCCGCCCTGCCGGAATCGATCAGCTCCGCCGCCAGCTTCACGCCGTCGGCCATGCTGTCCGCCTTGCCGCCCAGATAGAGGGCCGCGCCCGCGTTCATCAGAACGGCGTTCCTCTTCGGTCCCTGCTCTCCTGCCAGGATCGCCCGGGTGATCGCCGCATTCTCCTGCGGCGTACCGCCCACCAGATCCGCCTTGGCGCACCGCTCAAATCCGAAATCTTCCGGTTTGATCACATAAGACTTGAACCATCCGTCCTTAAACTCGCAGACCGTAGTCGGGGAGCTTAAGGAGATCTCATCCAGCTTATCCTGACCGTAGACCACCATGCCCCGCTTCACGCCCAGGCTGATCAGCACCTGCGCCAGCGGCTCCACCAGATACTCGTCGTAGACGCCCAGCAGCTGGATCTTCGGGCTGCCCGGATTCGTCAGCGGCCCGAGGATATTGAACACGGTGCGGAAGCCCAGCTCCTTGCGGATGGGGCCCACGTATTTCATGGAAGTGTGGTATTTCTGAGCGAAGAAGAAGCACATGCCGACCTCATTTAACAGCTCAACGCAGCGCGCCGGACTCTGGTTAATGTTGACGCCCAGCGCCTCCAGGCAGTCGGCTGTGCCGCACTTGGAGGACGCGGCCCGGTTGCCGTGCTTGGCCACCTTCACGCCGCCCGCCGCGGCCACCAGCGCCGACGTGGTGGAAATGTTGAAGCTGTGGGCATTGTCGCCGCCGGTGCCGACGATCTCGAACAGTTCCATGTCCGTCTCCACCTTCGTCGCGTGGTCGCGCATAGCCGCCGCGCAGCCCGCGATCTCATCCGTAGTCTCCGCCCGCGCGCTCTTGGTGGACAGCGCCGCCAGAAACGCCGCGTTCTGGGTGGGGGTGGTCTCACCGCTCATGATCTCATTCATCACGGCGTAGGCCTCGTCGTAGGTCAGATCCTGCTTGTTCACAATCTCTACAATCGCTTCTTTAATCATGGTGTTTCGTCTCCTTTTCTATTCTCATATATTTTTTGCAATATAATATCATTCGCTTCCATGTTCCCAGCCGGACTCTCACAACTGCCATACATTCAGTCATCTTCTCTATTCGGATCATAAATACACAACTCTATACATTTTCCGCAGGAAGTACATTGATCATCCACCGTAGGGGCAGGAACGCCGTACTGGTTTTGCATGAAGGAAATATGCTCGCAGGAACCACAGGCACCGCATCCTGTACAAACACCTAAAGCAACAATCCTCATAATATTATCCATACTTGTCCTCCGTGAAGGAATAATTTTTGCCCTTCCTCCTATCCTGAACACAAACGCTAACTCAGGAATCGATCAGCTATCTGAAGTACCGTATGAAATTCTCCAGCATCCGCTTCCCGTCCGGCGTCATGATGGATTCCGGGTGGAACTGCACGCCGAAGATCGGATACTCTCTGTGCTGCACCGCCATCACTTCGCCGCCTGCCGCATTCCCGCAATCCGGCTTCGTCTGGCCGCCGGCCGCCGCCCCCTGATGCTCCGGTACCGTCACCGCCGTCACCTTCAGGCAGTCCGGCATCGTCGCCGGATCCGCCGCCAGCGAATGATATCTTGCCACCGGCGCCGTCTCCGGGCAGCCGGCAAACAGCGGGCAATCCGGATCAAACCGCACCTCCGACTGCTTCCCATGCATCAGCTTCCGCGCGTAAGTGATCGTCGCGCCAAAGGCCGCGCAGATGGCCTGATGCCCCAGGCAGACGCCCAGGATCGGGATCTCCTTCCCCAACTCCGCCGCTACCCGGCAGATCACGCCGGCGTCCTCCGGACGCCCCGGCCCCGGCGACAGGATGATGCGGTCCGGCGCCATTGCCCGGATCTCCTCCACCGTCAGCTCATCGTTCCGGATCACCCGGATATCCGGCTCGATCTCGCCGATCAGCTGATACAGGTTGTAGGAAAAGCTGTCGTAATTATCAATTAAGAGGATCATTTTCTATCGCTCCCTTTCCTTTTCACTCCACATCCGTCTCCAGCGCCTTCACCACGGCCTTCGCCTTGTTGATGCACTCCTCGAACTCCTTTTCCGGCACCGAGTCGGCCACGATCCCCGCGCCGCTGCGCACGAACACCTTGCCGTTCTTCTTGTAGGCGATGCGGATCGCGATACAGGTGTCCATATTGCCGGTGAAGTCGATATAACCGATGGCTCCGCCGTAAATGCCCCGCTTATTATTCTCCAGCTCTCCGATCAGCTGGCAGGCCCGGATCTTCGGCGCCCCGGAGAGCGTCCCCGCCGGCAGCACCGCGCTGACGGCGTCCAGTGCGTCGC
>CANREE010000145.1 GCA_947629545.1 uncultured Lachnospiraceae bacterium
CGCGCACATGATCATCGGCACCCAGTTGTACATGAAGCGGATCGCGGTGATCACGCTGGCCGGCTGAGGCAGACCCTGCAGATCCAGAGCGCCGTCAAAGCCCGCGCCGGACATCACCCATCCGAATACAGCCGTTCCGAGACCAAGGCCAAGCTTCTGCGCCGCGGAGGTTCCGGCGTTGCCCATACCGACCGCATTGACGCCGGTCTTCAGCTGGCCGTAGGTGATGGCGTCGGCCACAAGTCCCATAGCCATGCCGCCGGACATGCCCAGGCCGCAGCCCTTCAGCACATTGCAGACGATCATGATCGGCTTGCTGGTTCCGAAGAGACCGAAGCCCAAAAATCCGATGGTCAGGACCGCCATGCCCGCGGTGTAGATCCAGCGCTTGCCGAACTTTTTCATGAAGAATGGAGTCGCGAACATGATGGCAAACTGGGCGACGGAGATCGCGTTGTTCATCCAGCTGACCTGATTCATGTCGTTAAATATGTACAGCGCATAGTATACGCCGCCGATGGAGTAGAAAATGATCACGAAGAAAATGCACAGCATGGCGAAGAACATGGTGACCCAGTATTTGTTCTGCAGAAGGGACTTGACAGCCACCAGCGGCTTCACCTCGTCGCTCTTGGCCTTCGCTGTCTCCGCCGGGCTGTCATTGACACGCTCCTTCGTGGAGAAGACGGTGATCAGGACCAGCACGACCATTACGGCGCAGACGACCAGCAGGGCGCCGGTATAACCGGCCTGTGTATTCTCGGTCTCCATGCTGCTGGAGAAGGTTGCAAGCAAGGTTACGAAAACGCTGTTGATAATGATATTTCCCAATGTCTGGAAGATCTGCTGGATATTGCCCAGCATGCCGCGCTCCTGCCCGTTGCGGGTAGTCAGGGAGATCAGCGAGTAGTACGGCACCTGGATAAATGTCAGGCACACGGTGTTGACCAGGTTATACATGATAAATACATACACATACTTGAGGGCCTGCGGGAATCCGCTGGGCACCCAGAACAGCAGCAGCATGCAGATGGCGAAGGGAACGCACATCCGAAGCAGCCATACGCGGGCCTTGCCCATCTTGGACTTGGTGCGGTCCACGATGTTGCCGACGATCAGGTCGGACACGCCGTCGAAGACCTTGGACAGAGCGATCAATGTGGAAATGATCGCCGCGTCAAGAAGGGCTACATTGGTAAAATAGACCGTCATAAATGTTCCGATGATACCGTTGATCATGTTCCAGCCGCAGGCGCCTGCGCCGTAACCGAGGCGTTCGCCCCAGCCTAGGCTGGTGTCGGGATCGTTGTTTTTCGTAGCTAAACTGACCATGAGATTTCCTCCTTCGGGGTTTTTATTTCCTGTTTCTTATCACTAACTATACTCGGATCGGGGTGAAGATTATATTTTAATTTTGTCTTTTTTGTTCTTTTGTTGTCTTGATATTCTCTCCGCTATCGCAAGAAAGTCTGCCAGCCATAACATTCAAAAAACGTAATTGCAGGCCGCTCCTGTCACGACACTTTTATGTCAGCAGAGCAGGAACACGAATTACTCCAGAAAGCTGCTTCACTTCCAATCTGCACGGATCCTGCTCCGCCAAACAATGCAATTCTCTCTGCCATGCAACTCTCTCTGCCATTCAGACATACCGCGCCGCCGTCACGCCTCGTAAAACCGCATATCTCCCCAGATCTCCATCAGGTGGCTGCGATCCAGCATCTCGGTGCGGGTCTGGCGGTCATAGATGCGTACCGGGGACCTGGCGCCCTCGAATCGCTGCCAGTCCGGATTGGGCTCGCCGGTGGCAATGAAGCGCACCCAGTCGCCGTGTATATCCTTCACGATGTTCTCATAGACTTCCGGCGCCTCGCCGTCGAACTCGAAACGGCTGAATTCGTGGTCGGGCTTCTCGAAGACCGCCGGCAGCTCGTAGGCGTGGCTGGCCTTCCAGCCGGTAGCGAGACCGGATTTGGTCACCAGTTCGTAACGGTACATCCACACGTCGCTGGTGTAACGGCGCTGCGCCATTGCCACCTTTATCGAAGGCATTTCAAAGGCGTAGTCGGTGGCGTAGCGGATAAACGCGTCGCCGCCGATCTGGCGGATGTCGCCGGACACCGGCGGAAGCGAAGACGCCATGCTCACCGCCGCGTCCTTAAACAATGTGAAATAATCCCGCCCCTTCTGGTGATAGAAGCCCATGATCTTGGGCAGCGCGTCCACATTGCCGTTCTTCTCAAGCATTTCCGCCACCATGGTCCAGTTGTTGGGAAAGCCCGTGTTCTCCGGATGGACGAACATCGTGCCCTCGTGCATGTTGGTACCGATGATCAGTTTGACGCCCTCGGCCGCCCCGGCCCGCAGCGCGTCGATGGGGCGCATGGGAAGCAGGTCGTCGATGACCGGCCCCGGCAGGAAGATTCCCGGATTCTTGTACTGGTGCTTCGCCTGCACATACTCGTGGCCGATCAGGAAGAGATGGATGTCCTCGGTGCGAAGGCGCTGCAGGTCTTTCACCGTCCAGCCCATGCCTTCCAGGAACAGGTCGATATTCTCGCGGGCCATCTGGCGGGTCATCACGCAGTTGGGCAGTCCGCTCTCGACGATGGCCTGGTTAAAGCAGCCCTTTACGCCGGGGCAGACCAGCATATTGACCACGGACGCGCCGCCGGCCGACTCGCCGCCGATGGTGATGCGCTCCGGGTCGCCGCCGAACGCCTCCACGTTCTGGCGGATCCAGTTGAGCGCCAGGATCTGATCGGACAGGCCCCGGTTCGAGTCAAAATCCCCGCAGCCCTCATAGGTTCCGAAATCGTAGAAGCCCAGCAGGTTGGTGCGGTAATTGAAGGAGAAGAACAGGATGCCGTCCCGCACAAATGCCTCTCCCCGGTACATTTCATCGGAAGAATAACCGGTGTTGTAGCCGCCGCCGTAGATCCAGATGAAAACCGGCAGTTTCTCTCCGGTCAGCGGCCGCTGGACGTTGACGGTCAGGCAGTCCTCGTCGCCCATGACCTTGCCGTTGTTGTACTGGATCGGGGCCGGCCCGTAATCTTTGGCGTCAAAGACGCCCTCCCACGGGGTCTTCGGCACCGAGCGCTTGAAGCGCAGAGGCCCGATGGGCGGCTCCGCATAGGGGATGCCCAGGTAGTCGATGCGGCCGTCCCGCTCATAGCCTCGGACGGCGCCGGATGTGGTGGTGACAATGTGTTCTGTCATGTGTGTTCCCTCCTTCTACAATAAAGTTGTGGTGATTAGATACCTATTATAATTCAATCTGATTTCCAACCAGAATACCTCTAATCATCTGCATCAATACTTCTAAACCAACACATTTCAAACCATCTGCAGCGGACTTTGAAACAACGGCATGCCCCGCAGTCTGCCCTGCCTCTGCGAACATCATGCCTGCTATAACCTAAATCTTCAAACAACCTAACTCGAATTTCTATACAAAGGGTTATAGTCTATATTCCTTCTATCCCTGGTTCAGGCTCAGCCGCCGCCCAATCGCTTCCAGATCCGCGCCGCTCCCGGTCATCTGCTGGATCGCCAGCGCCCTCTTTCGCGGCCGGCAGCCGTCCTCCGGATCGGTAAAGAGTCCGAAATAGACCTCCGTCAGCCCGCCGATCTGATTGTCCTCGATCCCCGCCCGCCGCAGCATCGCGTTTTCATTGAGAAGCCGGAAATTGTGCAGCGTCCGCACGTAAGGCAGCTCCGAGGCGATCTGCAGAAGCTTCCGGTTATAGCCCGCGTAGCGCTCCTCCAATTCCGCATCCCCGCAGTCGGTGAAGCCGGTCTCGGTCAGAAGCACCTGCTTATGGCCGTCGCCATATTTTTTCATCACCTTGTAGGCCGCATCGTTAAAACTGCGCCAGAGCTCATCCGGCTCCTGCACATTTAAGAACAGATCCGCGTCGCTTTTTACCTCCCGGTTGGTAAATACATACGGGTGCCAGGCCACCAGGTCGAAATAATCATCCGTGTT
>CANREE010000146.1 GCA_947629545.1 uncultured Lachnospiraceae bacterium
GGACGGAAGATCCAGGACCGCCACATAGGCTTTGTCGCCGATCTTATAGTTGTCGGCCACGTCCGGATGAAGCTCGCCCAGATATCCGACTGTCTTCCCGTCGTAGACGATACCCGCCTGACGTCCGGGATGCAGGAAGCTTAACCCCGCGTTGGGATCGTAATGAACCTTCATGGTCATGCCGACCTTGTCGAAAAATTCCTCGACAACGCCCTTCATGCTGAAGAAATCCACGTCTCCGTAAGCGCCGAGAACAAACTGCTGGCGCTCATCCGGCAGCTCCGTCAGCGGAAGCGCCCTGGGAAGATAGACCTTGGCCAGCTCGTAAAGGCGGACGTTCTTATTGCGGCGGTTGTAGTTGGTGGAAAGGGAGGTCAGCATTCCGTTTAACGGCAGCGTGCGCATGATGCTGAAATCCTCGCCCAGCGGGTTGGAGATCTCCACCGCGCTCCTGAGCGGCGAATCCGCAGGGATCAGCAGCTTATCATAGACCTTGGGGCTCTCAAAGGAGTAGGTCATGCTCTGGCTGAAGCCGGAAAACTGAGCGATCTCCTTCGCCACGTCCTCGATGCGCAGATCATAAGGCAGGCCGCCCATGGTCGCCTCGCCGGAGGGCAGCGTGGTGGGGATATTGTCATAGCCGTAGAACCGTGCCACCTCTTCCGCCAGATCGCAGGGGCGCTCCAGATCCTGCCGGAACGTAGGCGCGACCACCTCACGCTTCTCGGCGTCGAATTTCAGATCCAGCTTCTTAAAGTACCCAAGCATGGTCTGCTCGTCCACGTCGGTTCCCAGAAGCGCGTTGATCTGATCCGGGTCAAACGGGATCCGCTTCTCCGTCTTCTTATTCGGATAAATGTCAATGATCCCGCCGACGACCTCGCCCGCGCCCAGCTCCTCGATCAGCTGGCAGGCCCGGTTGATGGCCTCCTCGGCGTTGTTGGGATCAAGACCCTTCTCAAACTTACCGGACGCATCGGTGCGCAGACCGATCTTCTTCGCGGACAGACGGATATTGGTACCGTCGAAGCAGGCCGCCTCGAAAACCATGGTCTTCACATCGTCGGTGATCTTGGAATTTTCGCCGCCCATGATGCCGGCGATACCGACTTCCTTCTCGCCGTCGTTGATCATCAGCACCGTATGGTCCAGCTTCCGCTCCTGGCCGTCCAGGGTCTGGAACGTGTCGCCGTCCTTAGCGCATTTGACAATGATCTCGTGGCCGGCCAGCAGGTCGTAGTCAAAGGCGTGCATGGGCTGGCCATACTCTTCCATCACGTAATTGGTGATGTCGACAAGATTGTTGATCGGGCGGATGCCGCTGGCCGCCAGGCGGCGCTGCATCCACTGGGGCGACGGAGCCAGCTTGATATTCTTAACCATTCTCGCGCAGTATCTGGGACACAGATCCGGATCGGCAACCGTCACCTTCAGGTAGTCGTGGATATCCTCGTCATTGCCGGTAACCGTCACCTGCGGCGGATAGAACGGCTTGTCAAAAGTAGCCGCAGCCTCGCGGGCAATTCCGACGACACTGTAGCAGTCCACGCGGTTGGATGTAATCTCGTACTCAAAGACCGCGTCGTGGAGCCCCAGGACTTCGACTGCGTCCGCACCCAGAGGCGTGTCCGCCGGCATAATGTAAATGCCGTTTTCCGGCGCGTCGGGATACATATCGCGGGACGAACCCAATTCCTCGATGGAGCACATCATTCCGTTGGACTCGATGCCGCGCAATTTTCCTTTCTTAATGGTGATGCCGTCCTCCGGCATCGGGCCGCCGTCATGGCCGCCGGCCACCTTGCCGCCGTCTAAGACGACCGGAACTTTTTGGCCCACTTCTACATTCGGAGCGCCGGTGACGATCTGGATGATATTGTCATCGCCCAGATCCACCTGGCAGACAACCAGCTTCATCGCGTCCGGATGGGGCTCGATCTTCGTGATCTGGCCGACGACGATCTTCTCAAGATTCTTGTCAAGGCAGGTATAGCCCTCCACCTTGGTGCCGGACAATGTCATGGCGTCCGTGTACTGCTTGGGCGTCACGTCCAGATCCGGGACATATGCTTTGATCCATGATAATGCTGTATTCATGATCGGATTCTCCTTATTTTACTAGATTTTGCTAAAAATTATTTCTCCTTGATCCGGCTCCGGCATACCAGCCTTCAAAGCTGCGTATGCCTCATCGCTGATCAAAACTGCTTCAGGAAACGTATATCATTCTCATACAGCAGTCTCATGTCGTCGATCTCATACTTCAGCAGGGAAATGCGCTCCAGCCCTACGCCGAACGCGAAACCGGTATACACATCCGGATCCACACCGCACATTTCAAATACATGGGGATGGACCATGCCGCAGCCCAGGATCTCGATCCAGCCGGTGCCCTTGCAGAACCGGCAGCCCTTGCCGCCGCATTTGAAGCAGCTCACGTCCATCTCCGCGCTGGGCTCTGTGAACGGGAAATGATGCGGGCGGAACTTCACCTTCGTGTCCTCGCCGAACAGCTGCCGGGCGAA
>CANREE010000147.1 GCA_947629545.1 uncultured Lachnospiraceae bacterium
GATAATTACAGATCCGGCTTCGTGGCCCTGATCGGCCGTCCCAACGTGGGCAAGTCCACGCTGATGAACCACCTGATCGGTCAGAAGATCGCGATCACGTCGGAGAAGCCCCAGACCACCCGCAACCGTATCCAGACCGTCTATACGGATGAGCGGGGCCAGATCATTTTCCTGGATACCCCCGGCATCCACAAGGCGAAGAATAAGCTGGGCGAATATATGGTAAATGTTGCCGTGGGCACATTAAGCGAGGTGGATGTGATCCTGTGGCTGGTGGAACCGACCGCCTTCATCGGCGCGGGCGAGCGGTATATCGCGGAGCTTCTGGGAAAGGTGAAGACGCCGGTGATCCTGGTGATCAATAAGATCGACACCGTGAAGGATAAGGAGGACATCCTGAAGTTCATGGACGCCTACCGCAAGGTGTGCGAGTTCGCGGAGATCGTGCCGGTATCGGCGTTAAAGGACCAGAATACGGACAAAATGACGGATATCCTGTTTCGGTACCTGCCTTACGGCCCTCAGTATTACGACGAGGATACGGTGACGGACCAGCCCATGCGGCAGATCGCGGCGGAGCTGATCCGCGAGAAGGCCCTGCGCCTTCTCTCCGACGAGATCCCTCACGGCATCGCCGTGACCATCGAGAAGATGAGCGAGCGCAGGGACGGGATGTTCGATATCGAAGCCACGATCATCTGCGAGCGGGACAGCCACAAGGGGATCATCATCGGCAGGGGCGGGACAATGCTCAAGAAGATCGGAACCGCGGCGCGCCGGGAGATCGAGAACCTGATGGGGGCGCAGGTGAACTTAAAGCTCTGGGTCAAGGTGCGGAAGGAATGGCGCGACAGCGAGCTGTATATGAAGAATTACGGGTATTATGAGCAGAAGGAATAGGACGCGGCGAACCGGACGGCGGCCGGTTCCCGCGCCGCTGTTTGGAAAATGGAGAGGAAGAAGTTTATGAGGGAAGACAATATCCGGATGCTGCAGGAGACGCTGCGGATTCTGGAACGGGGCGGTTACGAGGTAAACGGCAGAAGGGTCCGGCTGAAGCTGTCAAAAAAAGAGATGGAGGAAATCCGGGTCCTGCTTCCGCGGGATGTACAGGAAATTTGCGGCCGCACGGATTTTGAGAAGGTGTTTGTGATCGGAAGATGCGGGTTCGGCTGTGAGAACATGGATTCGTTCGCGCTTGCGAGAAAGCGTTATAAGCAGCTGAGCTATATGTTCAGCGAAAAGGATCCGCAGCCGATCCTGGTGCTCAATCTCGCGAATCCGGTGAATCCGGGCGGCGGCGTCCGGCGCGGGGCCAGGGCGCAGGAGGAAGATCTGTGCAGGAAAAGTTCCCTGCTTCTGTCGTTGGAGAGCCGGGCTGCCGAGCCGTATTATGAGTATAACCGGAACCTTCATACCTATATGGGCTCGGACGCGATGATGTTTACGCCGAAGGTGGAGATCATCCGCGATGAGAACGGGGACCTTCTTGACGAGACGGTGATCGTCTCGGTCCTTACCTGCGCGGCCCCGATGGTCTCTCATGGAAAAGAGGGGATGAGCGAGCAGGAGTATCAGGCGATGGTCTGTAATCGGATCACGGGCATGCTCAAATGCGCCGCTTATCTGAAGTATAAGGTCCTTATTCTGGGCGCGTGGGGCTGCGGAGCCTTCGGAAACGACGCGAAGGTGATTTCAGACCTGTTTTACCGGGCGCTTAAGGAGATGAGGTTTAACGATCTGCGTGAGAAGGATTTCTTCCGGAGGATCGATTTCGCCGTTTTGGACCGGACGCCGCAGCAGTATAATTATAAGGAGTTTTACAGGAATTTTACATCGGATCATTATTATCAGGATGAAAACCAGGCGGAATGGGACGCCGCCGCGGAGCGGATCCGGAAGGCGGAAACCCATCTGGACCGAATTCAGGGATGTCTGTTCGGCGGCGCGGTCGGCGACGCGCTGGGTTATCCGATCGAGTTTATGAGCGAAAAGGAAATCTTTTCCCTCTACGGGGATCAGGGACTAAGGGCCTATCAGCTTGACCGGAACAGCGGGAAAGCGCTGATCTCCGATGATACGCAGATGACGCTGTTTACAGCGAACGGGCTCTTAATGGGAACTACCAGGGGAATGATGCGCGGGATAGGCGCAGCTCTGCACTCATATGTCATGTATGCTTATCGGGACTGGCTTCGTACCCAGGAGATGTCCTTTGAGAAGGCAAGGGCGCAGCTTGGCACCGAAGGCATCATGAACGGAAGCGTTTCCTGGCTGTGCGATGTGCCTGAACTTTACAGCTGCCGCGCGCCGGGCAATACCTGTATGTCGGCGCTTTATGCGATCCGGGAAGGCGGCGAGGCCCAGAACAGCAGCAAGGGCTGCGGGGGCGTGATGCGGGTGGCGCCGATGGGACTTAAGAATTGTCCGTATATGCCGATAGAAGAGATCGATAAAGAAGGCGGGGAGATCGCCGCGATTACCCACAAGCATTCCCTCGGATATATGCCGGCCGCGGTGCTGACGCACATCATCAGCAGGCTTGTGTACCCGGAGAAGGACGGACCGGCTGCCGCGCAGCAGGCGGAGACAGTGCCGCGGACGGAGGCGGTGTATCCGGGCGGGGAGACGCCGCAGACAGAGACAACGCGGCAGGCGCAGGCCCCGAATCTTAAGCAGATCGTCCTGGAAGCGCGGGATACCGTCGCTTCCATCTATGCGGACGACGCTCACATAAAAGAACTGACCGATATCATTGACCGGGCCATCCGGCTTTCGGAGAATGACAGGCCGGATCTGGAGAATATCCATCAGCTCGGCGAGGGCTGGGTTGCCGAAGAGGCGCTGGCGATCGCGGTTTACTGCGCCCTGCGCCATCAGGATGATTTTTCCGCCGGAGTGATCGCGGCGGTAAACCACAGAGGCGACAGCGATTCCACCGGGGCGGTCACCGGCAATATCCTTGGCGCGCTTTTGGGCTATGGGGCGATCGGGGAGAAATGGAAACGGGACCTGGAGCTTTCGGATGTGATCCTGGAGATGGCCGGCGATCTGTGCCGCGGCTGCCAGATGAGTGAGTACGGTCATTATCGTGATCCGGACTGGGAAAGAAAATATATGGAAATGCGGTGGAGGGATGAGAACGCCGCGGCGCCCGGTGTATCTGCGGTGAAGTTTGAGGCTGTGAAAGGCGACATCACGAAGGATCATGGGGTGGCCGCAATCGTAAACGCGGCGAATAACAGTCTTTTGGGAGGAGGGGGCGTAGACGGCGCGATTCACCGGGCGGCAGGGCCAAAGCTTCTTGAGGAGTGCAGAAAACTTCACGGCTGCAGAACCGGCGAGGCGAAGATTACCGGAGCCTATCGGCTGCCGTGCCGGAACGTGATCCATACGCCCGGTCCCATCTGGAACGGTGGGGCGGCGAAAGAGGCAGAGCTTCTGGCTTCCTGTTACCGATCCTGTATGCAGCTGGCGCTGGACCATGGGATTCGCAGCATCGCGTTCCCGTCCATTTCCACCGGCGCCTACGGCTATCCGCTTGCGGAAGCGGCAGGGATTGCCGTCCGCACGGTGAAACAGTTTACAGCGGAACATCCGGGAGCCTTTGATCTTGTCAAGTGGGTGCTTTTTGACGATGAGACGTTTCG
>CANREE010000148.1 GCA_947629545.1 uncultured Lachnospiraceae bacterium
CTCCTCCTATTTCCTGCGGGCGGCCGCCACGGCCTTGCGCATCTCTTTGAATGACTGGGTCAACGGTTTCCTGGCCGGACATATGTAGGAGCAGCAGCCGCACTCGCAGCACTCCATGCCGTTCAGCTTCACAAACGCGTCCAGATCATGGCGCAGCGCGGTCCTATATAGCTTCTGCGGCACCACATGTCCCGGGCACACCTGCACGCAGCGCCCGCAGCGGATGCAGGCCGTCGGCTCCATCTCCGCCACCGCGTCATGGCTTAAGCAGGTCAGAGACGACGATGTCTTGGCCACCGGGATCGTCAGATCGAACAGAGCCTGGCCCATCATCGGGCCCCCGGAGATCACCTTCTCCGGCTCCGTCTTAAAGCCGCCGGCCGCGTCGATCAGCTCCTGATAGCAGGTGCCCAGACGCACGCTGTAATTCTTCGTATTGGCGATGGCGTCGCCGGTAACGGTCACCGTCTTCGTCATCAGCGGCGTAGACTTACAGACCGCCATATAGATGGCAGCCGCCGTGTCCACGTTATCGACGATGCAGCCCACGTCCGCGGGAAGCATGGAGGAATTGATCTTACGCCCCGTCACCGCGTAGATCAGGGTCCGCTCACCGCCCTGCGGGTATTTGGTCTTCAGCGGACAGACCTCGACGCGGGGTTCATCCTTCACAAGCTCCGTCATCTTCTTAATAGCCTCGGGCTTGTTGTCCTCGATGCCGATCACGCCCTTCGCGCCGTCAAACAGCTTTAAGATCACCTTCAGGCCGCCGATCACCTTCTCAGGTTCCTCGATCATCCTGCGGTAATCGCTGGTCAGATAAGGTTCGCACTCCGCGCCGTTGATGATCACATAGTCGATCTTATCCGGCTCCTTCGGAGAGAGCTTCACCTGGGTCGGGAAACCCGCGCCGCCCAGGCCCACGATACCTGCCTCCCGCACGGCATCGATGATCTCCTGCTTCGTCATGGTCTCCGGGTTCCGCTCCGCGCCCATCCCCTCGATCTCCGTGTACTGGCCGTCATTCTCCACAATGATGGAATCCACCATGGCCCCGGCCGCCGTCCTGCGCTTCTCGATGCCCTTCACCGTGCCGGACACGGATGAAATGACAGGCGAGGAGACAAATCCGCCGGCTTCCGCGAGCTTCTGCCCGGCCAGCACCTGGTCGCCCTTCTTCACCAGGGCCTTGGCGGGCGCGCCGATGTGCTGGGACAGGGGGAAGACCAGCTCCCCTTTGGGCATCAGCACTTCAATCGGCTGATTCTCGGACAGTTCCTTCCCCTCATAGGGATGAATGCCGCCAACAAATGTTGCCAATCCCATTCAATAAACCCCGCTTTCTTACATATTTTGCAAAATACAGCTGCATAACTTGACAAAAATTTTGCACTATTACTAATATAGCACAAGATGACGCCTATCGCAATTACAAAAAGAGGTACAATTGAACGAAAATAACCCAGACGGCGGGAAAACAGCCTACCTTCTCCACCCCGCGTAGAACACCGCCACCGACCGCGGCCGCATCACAAACTCGCGGTCGATATGGGGCGACTGCCACTCCTGGTACACATACCGCCCCCGGCTGTCCCCGGCTGTATTCACCGCCAGATACCAGTGAAGACGCCCGTGGGTATCGGGAAGCGTGATCGTCACGTCCTCCCAGTAAGTATTGACCGCCAGATAAACGATATCGTCCCTGCCCCGCTCCTTGTCGTACCCGGCCATGCTGACGCCGATGGTGCGGGCGTTGGGCGGCAGGTTGGTGATATCCGCGTTCACATCGTGGGCGTGAAGCGGCTCCATGCCGCAGATCGCGTCGGGCAGCTTCCGGCTGATGATCGGATGCTTCTTGCGAAAGGCGATCATGTATTTGAAGAATTCGAAGAGCTCCCTGTTCTTCTCCAGAAGGCTCCAGTCCAACCAGGAGATCTCATTGTCCTGACAGTAGGCGTTGTTATTGCCGAACTGGGTGTTGCCGAACTCGTCGCCGGCCAGAAACATCGGGGTCCCGCGGCTGCACATCAGAACCGCGCAGGCGTTGCGGATCATCCGAAAACGCAGGTCCAGCACTTCCGGATCCCAGGTATCTCCCTCCGCCCCGCAGTTCCAGCTGCGGTTGTCATTGCTGCCGTCGGTATTGTTCCAGCCGTTGGCTTCATTATGTTTCTCATTGTAGGCGTACAGGTCGTAGAGCGTAAAGCCGTCATGGCAGGTCAGGAAATTCACGCAGGAATTATAGCCCGCGTAGTTGTCGTTGCCGTCGGAATAGACGCCGCCGTACATATCGCCGGAACCGCAGATGCTCCAGGCCGCGTCCCAGCTGTTCCAGGCATCGCCTTTTAAGAAGCCTCTCACCGCGTCCCGATAGCGTCCGTTCCATTCGGCCCAGCGCTTGCTGGCCGGGAATTTGCCCACCTGATAGAGGCCGCCTGCGTCCCACGCCTCGGCGATCAGCTTGACATTTCCAAGGACCGGATCGTAGGCCAGAGCCTCCAGAAGCGGCGGCTCGTTCATCGGCGCGCCGTCGGCCTTGCGCCCCAGGATACTGGCCAGATCGAAACGGAAGCCGTCCACCCGGTAATTGATGGTCCAGTAGCGCAGGCAGTCCAGGATCAGGTTCCGGACCACCGGCTGGTTGCAGTTCAGCGTGTTGCCGCAGCCGCTGAAATTATAGTAGTAGCCGTCCGGCGTCAGCATATAGTAAAGCTGGTTGTCGATGCCCTTGAAGGAAATGACCGGCCCTTTCTCATTGCCTTCCGCAGTGTGGTTGAACACCACGTCCAGAATGACCTCGATACCGTTGTCGTGGAACTCCTTAATCATCTGCTTCAGCTCCGCGCCTTCCCGATGATGCTCCCTGGTGGAAGCGTAGCTGGTATTGGGCGCGAAGAAACAGACGGAATTATAGCCCCAGTATTCCAGCAGATGGTTGCCGTCCACTTCCCTGGCATTGACCGTCTCGTCGAACTCAAAGATTGGCATCAGCTCCACCGCGTTGACGCCCAGTTCCTTCAAGTACGGGATCTTCTCCTTCAGCCCTGCAAATGTTCCCGGGTATTTCACGCCGGAGGAACCGTGCCGGGTGAAGCCGCGCACATGCAGCTCGTAGATGATCAGATCGCTCATCTTCTTCGTGGACTGGGGCATATCGCCCCACTCGAAGACGTCTTTCACGACCCGCGCATGATAGGCGCTCTCCGTATCCCGGACGCCCCAGACGCCCTGTCCGGTGACCGCCTTGGCATAAGGATCCAGAAGGATCTTCGTCTTGTCGAACCGGTACCCCTTCTTCGGATCCCACGGGCCGTCGACCCGGTAGGC
>CANREE010000149.1 GCA_947629545.1 uncultured Lachnospiraceae bacterium
TATCCCAGCATCCCGGCGATATCAGCGATCCTGTACGAAGTCCCCTTTAAAAGTTCTGCCGCGTATTCAAATTTTTTTTCATTAATATAATCGGAAATCCTGTAATTCGTCTGCTGCCGGAACTGGTGGCTCAGGTTCGAAACAGACATATGGAAATGTTCCGCAACGGCGCCCGCATTCAGATCGCCGGATTTTCTGTTCTCCTCGATATAATCAATGACCTTCGAAATAACATGCTTTTCCTTTTTCTCCTCCTCCAGCCTGTCCACGTAAGCCTTAAACTGTTCCGTCAAACTCCGCATCATCCGAACGGCGTCCCCGCTGTCCTTTACATCCAAAAGCCGATTATCAAGCGCCGCGGGACTGGACAGGGTACTCATTTTCGCCATCGCCCTGCAGTAGATGTTCAGCACATTATAATAGACAGCGAGGGAAAAGCCCGGACTGTTCTTCCTCTCCTCTATGATCTGCTCCAGACTTTCCATGATCCGGCCGATCTCCTCGAAATCGGCCTTCAGAAGCACACGGTACAGACTTCGGAACTGCTGATCCAGCCCCGCGAAGCTGTTCTGCCGCTGCTGTCTCTCCAACAGACTGACATGCTCCTCCATCTGCTGCATGGCAAACCGGAACAGTTCAAAGCCCTGCATGGTCTTTGGGATATTCTGGATCTTCTCTCTGCAGTAATACTGCAGTTCCACGACCGGCCGTTCATGCCAGAAGGACAAAAACAGTATCAATGCTCCTCCGGCCAGCAGTACCGCGGCCAGTATAAAGAAAAATAAGGCCTGCCACCGATACAGTTCCGCGAACAGGCTCTCCTTATCGACCGTCCTGACCAAGCAGAAGCCGTCGGGGGATTCCGAAACAATCTCATATTGTTCAGCCTCGCCCCGGACGGCATTCTCTTCCTCAAACGGGAACAGCCGCGCCCCTTCCGCGTCCAGCAGCACCACCGGTTCCTCCGTCCCCAGGATATCGGCCAGCGTCCCCGGAGACAGCAGAAACAGCCACCACCCGTATGTCCTCTTTACGGCATAGCAAAGACCCGGGGAACCGTTCTTCCGCGCAGCCGGAACATAAAGCCAGGAATGCCGGACACCGTCCATGATCTCTCCCAGCTGTCCGTTTTCCATTCCGAAATAGAGGTGCAGAAAATAATACCGGGAATACGTTCCGTTCATGGAATATATGACGTCCTGGTTATCAAAGTTAAAATAGAAAATATTGTCCAGAATCGGATGTGTCGTCACACCGGCGGCCAGCGCCTCACTGATCTCATCGGCCCGGTAGCTTTTTCTGAGCGCGCTGCCCTGCAGATAGACAAAGCTGGAATGATAATCCGCAATATTACTCAGTTCTTCCAGCTGCCTTTCCAGATCCATCCTGGCTGCGTCCAGGTTCGCCTGCGCCTGCTCAAGGATCTTCTTCTGATAGATCCGATAGAAATTATGTAAAAAAAGAAAGGAAAAAATAGCTACCGGAAGGATCAGGACGGCGAGGAAGCTCGGCACCAGCCGTCTGGAAAATGCGCCTGTTTGAATTTCCGCACCTTTTCTTTTCATAGGGCCTCCGTATCTCTCCAAACCACAATCCTATTATACAGCATCTCTCCGGCACAGTCCAGCGTGACCGCGGCTATATTCATCCTTCCGGCGCTGACGTCCTGTTTTCATTCCATATCGAAACAGTAACCCGGATCGTCGATCAGCGAGCGAAAATCCCTGATCCGATGAAATGTGATCCGATTGGTATCATGACCGTTTAAGGTATCGTTATCCCCCGTTCTCGACAGCACGATCAGATCCTCGCCGTCAAACTGCATACTGGCATAGCTGCGCGACTCTTTCAGACTGTTTCCGGCCGCCACAATCCCGGCGAAGATCCAGTCAAAGCAATTATACGAATAGTACAGCGCCAGCCGGGAACGATCATATCCTTTTCTCTCGTTGGGAGTCATCAGGTTGAAATTAACCATGCCGTCGATAAACTGGTTGGAAATGAGCCAGTATGTCTTACTCCGCTCATCATACAGGATATGGAATTTCGACTGCCCGCCGCCGGGAATGTTCACAAATACCATTCTCCTGCCGGACGGGGCGGTCTCCAGCAGAGTTTCCATGCTGCCGTCCTCCTTCTCCACCACTTTAGCGACCGCTCCCGTCCAGGTAAGCCCTGTCCAAGCCCTCATAAACAGATGGAATGTCCTGCCGGATGGATCATAAAACATATCGTTCTTCTTTTTCAGCCGAACCACGTTGGTCTCCAGCCAGCCGCACCGGATCCCGGCCATATAGCCGTCCTTGACATCCGGATAGAACGGAATGCCGAAATCCACGAACCGATCCTGATCGATCTGTTCCTCAAACACCAGCTCCGAGGCGAAAGTCCAGCTGCTTAAGTCAGTAAGGTCGTCTTCCACCCTGCCTCTCATAAGCACCGGAGCACTGGCGCAGACCGGCCAGCCTTCCCGCCTGGTCAGCCGTTCCATCACCAGATATACGCAGCCATTTTCATACCAGACATTGCAGGGTCCCTGAAGCCAGTACTGGCCGTGGCTGAGAAGACGCATCTCGCTCCATGTCTCCCCGCCGTCATCCGATCTGGCTATCCCCAGATCCTGGCAAAAGCCTATGACATAGACGGCATCTCCCGCCGCAAAGGGCCGCATGCACAGCATCGGCAGCGCCGCCGCAGTCTGCCGCCAGGTCTCCCCGCCGTCGTCCGACAAAAAGACGCGTCCGGTGCTGTACAGGTCGCTCCGGGGATAGCGGCGGCAGGCGCCGTCCATATCCTTAACGCCTGCGCCGCCGAAATCCATTGTAGCGATGATCCTTCCGCTTTCCAGCCTGAGAAGTCCCGGACTGTAGCACCACACATGTTCCGGGTCCGGGGACTCCACCACCGTTACATACTCATCCGCCAAATGTTTCATCACCGATATCTCCTGTCTCCCGATTTTTCATTTCAGATGACACCGTCGTAGAAATCCTGATACCACTGAATCCATTCATAATATCCGACCGACTTTAAGCGTTCCAGATGCGCTTCCCAGGAAGCATCCGTGATGCCGTCCATAACGGCAGTCGCCAGGAATTCCTCCAGATAAGGCTTCAGTTCCACCTCCAGGAAACCACGATCCGAAACCACGTCGGGATCGCTTACTCTCACGGGCATATAATCGCGGGACAAATAATCCGCCAGCCGGAGTTCATAGTAGAAACGTGTCGGGATACCGTTTAAAATCTCGGGATTGATCGGATTCTCGTCAGGCCGCAGCAAAGGAAAGATCTGCCCGAAGCTCGATGTGGCCCGCCATTCGCCCGACGTCATATTCTCCGGGACCAGACTGGGATCCATCTGAGACATGATGCCGTTCTCCGTCTCGGTCAAAACCTGCGCCGGCCCATAGCCGAACATGATCTTCAGTTCCGTGGAGCTTGACAGATAATCCCACCAGTGCAGCGCGGCTTCCACATGTTCGGTTTTGGCCGATATCACGGTGTTGGTCAGAAGCGCGGTGAGCGCTTTGTATTTTCCGTTCTGGACATACTCCACGCCGTCCACTGCCCCGAACGGCTCCAGCAAAGTATACTGTTTCACCAGTTCCTTATCCGCGATCAGGCCGTCCGGACTCCAGTCCGAGAAAACGCCGACCCTGCCGTCCTGCAGCTTCGCCTGCCACTGTTCGGTAGTCTGCGAGAAGCCTTCCACATCCAGGAGCCCGTCTTCCTTTAAACGGTGCATATACTCCAGGAAGGTCCGCATCTTGTCCGTCTCAAATGTAGGAATCACCTTTCCGTTTTCTACTTTTCTCGCAAAAGCCAGAATTTCCGTACTCTCCGTGCCCAGGCCAAAATAATCGCCCATCGTCGTGATACGGCTGGTGCCGGTGGCCTGGCCCTCGCAGAAGCCGAAAGGAATCTCATCGGACGGATCCCCGTTTCCGTTGGCATCCTCATCTCTAAACGCACACAGCACATGATACAGTTCCTCTCCGTTGGTCGGCATATCCAACCCAAGCCGGTCCAGCCACTCCTGATTGATAAAGACAATTCCGTCGGATGTCATTCCGGTCCAGCGGTAAGGAAGAGCCCCGGCCAGAGAACGGACAGAACCGTCCTTCCAGGTCATTGCTTCCCAAAGGCCATCCACCGTCTGATAGTCCGCCCAGACATGCGGCGCGTAGGTTTCCATCAGTCCGTCTTCAGACAGATCGTAAAACAACTCCATGTTTTTGGCGATCTGTCCCTCATCGATCAGTCCGATCATGATATCCGGCAGATCAGAAGCCAGCATCGTACTCACCTTTTCATTCTGGGTAGCGACGTCGACCGGAACCCAGTTCACTTTGATTCCCGTGGCCTCCTCAGCCATCTTCACGATCGGTTTCTCCGACAGGTCTTCGGAAGACATATCCGCCAGGGCTTTCCGGTAGGCCACCGTCAGTTCCGTACCGGCGAACGCGTCCCACGGGATTTCTCCGTTTTCGGAGACCTGCGCCTCCTGCGTCTGCCCCTGTTCTTTCTGCGTCTCCTGTGCCTGTGTCTGCTGCGCCTGTGTCTGCTGCGCCGCTGTCGTCTCTCCCTGACTGCCGGCGTTCCCGCAGGCGGCAAGGGACGATACCGCCAGGAGCAGGCTCAGCGCCGTCGCTGCTGCTTTCTTTTTCATACCAAATCCTCCTTTTTTAAAAATGAAATAAATATTATATTGGAACCGCGGTTTCCGCAGTCGTTCCCAACCTCTCTACCCCTTGACGGAACCGATCATTACCCCTTTCACAAAATATTTCTGCACAAACGGATAAAGGCAGATGATGGGTGCTGTGGAAACAACGATCGAACCGTATTTCAGGAGAGCGACCCGCTTCATCAGGCTGTTCATCATCTCCGGATCCTCAAGCATCTCATCCCGCGCAGAGGCAGCCGCCGCGGAAGCTGTCAGAAGGATCTTCCTGAGCTGGAGCTGCAGGGGATATTTGCCTTCATCCGTCAGATAGATCATAGCATTAAAATAAGAATTCCAGTAGCTTACCGCGATATAAAGCACGATGACCGCAATGACAGCCTTCGACAGCGGCAGCACGATCTGTGAGAAAAATCTGCCGTTCCCGCAGCCGTCGATCCTCGCCGCGTCCAGCAGCTCATCCGGGATATTATTGAGCATGAAGGCCCGGACCACGATCATGTTATGAACCGAAACGCAGCCCATAACGACGACAGACGCCCTGGTATTGACCAGTCCGAGCGCGTTGACCACCAGATAGGTGGGGATCAGCCCGCCGCTGAAATACATGGTAAATACATACAGCTTCATAATGATACCCCGGCCCGGCAGATCCTTCCGGGAAAGCGCATAGCCGGACGGTATGACGATCGCAGTTCCGATGGCCGTCCCGCAGACGGTATAAAGGATCGTATTCACATACCCGCTCCAGATCCTTTTGTCCCGAAAGACCTCCCGGTAGCCGTCAAAATTGATTCCCTTCGGAAACAGAAGCGGCGTCCCTCTGTTCACATAAGACGGATCTGAAAAGGAAGCGATCAGCACAAAATACAGTGGATAGAATACCACGATCACAAGCAGCACAAGAAATATGCTGCATACCGCCTTAAAGACGATATCATCCCAGGAACGTTTCATTCTGTGATGCTTCTGCGTTATACTCATTCTTTCGTCCTCCTTTCTCATTCCCCGTATTGAGAACAAACTCCGCGCCATTCTCCGTATCGCTGCTCCCGCCGATGTACACCTCGAACCGGCCGGGTTCGCTGACATCATTCATCTCGATGTCATAGAAACGCAGCATCGGCTCTTCGATGGAAAAGCTGACCTCGCGGCTCTCGCCCGGCGCCAGCGATACCTTCTGAAAGCCCTTCAGGCTCCGGACCGGCCGGACCACGCTGGCCGACGGGTCCCTGAGGTACAGCTGGACCGTCTCCACGCCGCTCACATCTCCGGCGTTGGTCACGGTCACGCTGGCCGTGATCCGCTCTCCGGGCGCCATCTGACGGCGGTCAAGCTTCACCTCCGAATAGGCGAATTCCGTGTAGGACAGGCCGAAGCCGAACGGATAGAGCGGCGCGTTCACTTCGTCCATGTAACCATTCTTAAAATAGCAGATTTCTGCTGAAAAACCCGGTCTTCCCGTCGCGAAATGATTATAATAGACCGGCACCTGTCCCAGGGACCTGGGGAACGTCATCGAAAGCTTTCCCTGGGGAACACGGTCCCCGAAGAGCACATCCGCGATGGCATTTCCGCCCTCCGTTCCGGGCATCCACACCACCAGAAGCGCTTTGGAAAGCTCCGCGATCTCTTTCACCGCCAGCGGGCGGCCGCAGAACAGTACCGTCACGATGTTGGGGTTGACCTGACGCACCTTCCGCAGAAGCTCCATCTGGCCCTTTGAAATCCCCAGGCTGGTGCGGCTTCCCGCCTCCCCGGTCAGATCCTTATGCTCTCCCAGGCACATAACGACCCGGTCGCTGGACGCCGCCAGCTTCAGGGCCTCCTCCATCCACGCATCTGCCTGCTCGTCGGAGGGATTCGGGATCCGGCCGAATTTCGTGGCGCGGCCCTTGTCCATCACATAGCTGCCCCGGGCAAACGACATCCCGGGCAGGCCTTTCGCCTCCACTCCCTGCTTTATCGTCACAGTCTCCTCCGGCCGCTCCGGGAAGGACCACGCGCCGTAGATCTCCCGGTTGTCCACGTAGGGGCCGATCCAGGCCACCAACTTCTTCCCAAGCGGCAGGATCCCTTCATTCTTCAGCAGCACAAACGACGCCGCTGCCGTCTCCCTGGCCTTCTGCCGGAAATCCGCGCGCAGCAGGACCTTCTCCGTCTCCGCCGGGTCCACTGCCCTGAACGGATCCTCGAAGAGTCCAAGGTCATTTTTCAGTGTCAGGATGCGCAGCACCGCCTCGTCCACCAGCTTCTCCGGCACCTCACCGGAACGCACCAGTTCCGCCAAATGCCCCGCGTAGGCGTTGGACACCATATCGATATCCACGCCGGCCTCTACCGCCAGCTTCGCGGCCTCCCTCACGTCCGCCGCTATGCCGTGGGGCACCATTTCCTCCACGGCGCTGTAATCGGAGATCACCACGCCCTCAAAGCCCATTTTCTCCCGCAGGATCTTCCGCAGGAGCCATTTATTGCCGGAAGAGGGGACGCGGTTCAGCGTGTT
>CANREE010000150.1 GCA_947629545.1 uncultured Lachnospiraceae bacterium
CGCATATGAGGTATCGGTATACAGCAAAGATCATTTAATAAATTTCACTTCCGGATAGATCGCCTGCTTTGCGGCTTCTTTCCTCTCGTTGAACGTGATCTTGTTCTCTTCGAACATATTTCTTCCCTGCGCGTCAATGGAGACGATCAGCGGTCCAAACTCTTTCACCTTGCAGCACCAGAGGGTTTCCGGCATGCCCAGCTCATCCCAGTGATGCTCTGCGATCCGCTCCACCTCCGTAGCGGCCACGACGGCGCAGCCGGCCGGGAATACGCAGTGGATCGCGCCGAATTCCCTGCAGGCGCGCTCCGTATTGGGTCCCATGCCGCCTTTGCCGACGATCACGCGTACGCCGGTCAGTTTCGTGAATTCGTACTCAAACTTCTCCATACGCATGGAAGTGGTCGGTCCTACGGATACCATTTCATAGTCGTCCTCCGTTCCCTCGATCTTGCGTACGATGGGACCGGCATGGAAGATAGCCTTGCCTCTGATGTCATAGGGCAGTTCTCTTCCGTACTCTACCAGACGGCGGTGCGCCACATCGCGGCAGGTCATCAGATCCCCATCCAGCCAGACAATATCTCCGATTTTAATATCCGCAAGGTCCTCAGCGCTTATCGGGGTAACCAGAACCTTTTTATCTCCTCTGATTTCGATCATTCCTATGTCCTCCTCTATCATATGATGCTGCTTTTTCATGCAGCTGCGAAATATGTAATCCCTGCATCATAATACCCAAAAGTCTTATGCCTGCGATCTCACTGATTCAGATCAATGGTTGAATGGGTGTCTACGGTTGCGTTTAAGTCCTTATCAAATACCACATGTCCGCGGCGGTGGGACCAGCAGCCCACGTTCACAGCGACGCCGATCGTCGACGGATGACGGGCGGTATTCTCAATATGAACGCCCATAACGGAAAGCTTTCCTCCCATGCCCTGCGGGCCAAGGCCGATCGCGTTGATGCCGTCTTCCAGAAGTTTTTCCATCTTGGCCGCGTTCGCATTTTCATTATGAGATCCGATGGGACGCATCAGAGCCTTCTTGGAAAGCAGGGCCGCCGTCTCGACAGACGTAGCGACGCCGACACCCACCAGAAGCGGCGGACATGCGTTCAGTCCGTAGCTGGTCATCTGATCCAGCACGAAATCCGTGATACCCTCGTAACCTGCGCCTGGCATCAATACCATGGCTTTTCCGGGAAGGGTACATCCGCCGCCGGCCATATAGGCGTAAATCTCGCACTTGTCGCTGTTAGGAACAATGTCCCAGAATACGGTAGGCGTTCCTTTGCCCACATTCCTCTTGGTATTATACTCATCAAAGGTTTCCACGCTGTTATGACGGAGCGGCGCCGCAAAGGTCGCCTGCACGACGGCCTCTTTCAGCAGCGCTTCCAGATCGTCGATCAGCGGGAACTTCGTGCCGCATTTTACCCAGAACTGAAGAACGCCTGTATCCTGGCAGCTGGGACGGTCAAGAGCCACCGCCAGATTCTGGTTCTTTGTCATCGTTTCATAGAGCACCTTCGGCAGAGCCGCGTCTTCCTGGGAAGCCAGTTCTTCCAGCTTCGCCACCACGTCGTCCGGCAGCTTCTTGGCGATATGGGCCACGAACTTCGCCATCTTGTCAGTCATCAGCTTTACATTCTCTTCTCTTGTCATAGTTACCTCCTTTTTTTGCACAGCAGCGCGGATATTTGCCGCGGTGCTGAATTGTTTACGGTTATTCATCACATACCGGATTCCGTCGTCTTCCTTCCCCCGCACCGATACCGGATTCCGTCATTTTCCTTCCCCGCAGCGGGAATCTCCTTACGGATAGAACGGATACAGAATCGGCAGCAGGATCATGCAGACCACAAAGGAAACCAGGATCAGCGGCAGGCCGGATTTCACATAGTCGTTGAATTTGTATCCTCCGAGTCCGACCACCATGGTATTAGCCGGCATACCGATCGGCGTCGCGTAAGCGCAGGAGCCGGCGATGACCGTAGCGATCACGACCGCTCTCGGGTCGGCGCCCAGACTGCCCGCCAGGGATACGGCGATCGGCACCATCAGGGCTGTCGTAGCCGTATTGGACATGAAATTGGTCAGGACGCAGGTTACCACAAAGATCACCAGCAGCAGGATAATCGGATTCGGGTTCGTTCCGAGAAGCCCCACGATCTTATCCGCGATCAGCGTTCCCGCTCCGGTCGTCTCCAGAGCGCTGGCCAATGCAAGAGAACCGCCAAACAGCAGAACCACCTTCAGATCGATGGACTGCAGCGCCGCCTTCTCGCTGATCACTCCCAGAAGCACCAGGACAACCGCGCCGGCGCAGGCCGATACCTGAATCTTGATCCCGATGTTCTCTTCAAAGATCATAGCCAAGATCACGAGGATCAGAACGACCAGGGATACGATCTGCTTCCACTGGGGAACATCCGAAAAGTCCTTCTGCTCTCCCGCCACCGCCTCGCCGGATCCATTGCCGGCCGGAAGGAACCGGTATCCGATAAACGCGAAGTAGACGATTCCAAGCAGCAGCATGGGAACTCCCACAGGGGCGTACATGAAGAAGCTGGTGGCAAGCCCCATTTCCTGAAGGGCGTTGACTCCCATCAGATTGCCCGGCGCGCCGATGATGGAAAGATTTCCGCCGAGGGCTGCCGCAAACACCAGCGGCATCAGCAGGCGGCTTCTGGAATAGCCGGATTCATCGGCAATTCCGCATACCACCGGGATCAGCACGGCCGCCGTTCCGGTATTGGACAGGAAACCGGACATCACTCCTACGATCACCATGATCGCAATGATCAGCATTCTCTCGCTTTTCGCGAATTTTGTCACGATACCGCCGATCTTATTGGCCATCCCGGTCTCAAACAGGGCCTGGCCTACGACGAACATTCCGACGCAGAGGATCACATTGCTGTTGACATATCCGGCAAATGTAGAGGAACTGTCCAAAACGCCTGTCAGGTTCAGTCCCAGCGCGACGATCGTAGCTGTGAGTCCCAGCGGAATCTTTTCCAGAATGAAGCTCACCACTGCAAAAAGCAGAAACACCAGTGTAATGGTTGTCGGGGACATAACTTTCTCCTTTCACTTCCTTGGTTCAATTCGTTCGCGATAGTGCCGGCCGGCTTTATCTTATGAATCCATGATAACACCGCCAAATTGCATAAGTCCAATCAAAAAAACTTTTGCGGCAATAAGAAAAATTAATAGCCCAAAAGGGCCATTTTTTCAAAAATTGTGTTATTCTATACATAAGAAGTTCATAAGAAACGGGGGGATATCTCATGACACTGAACCAGCTGCGCTATTTCAGTACTGCCAGCCGATACCATAATATCTCAAAGGCAGCCAAGGAACTGTTCGTCACGCAGCCTACGGTCTCGAACGCGATCCGTGAACTGGAAGAAGAATTTACCATTACATTATTCTACCGGAACGGCAGCCATCTGGAACTGACCGCGGAAGGCGAAGCATTTCTGGAAAAGGCAAATTACATACTCCGCTATTGTATTTCTCTGGAGGCCGAATATAAGGACAACAGCCGGATCAAACCGCCGGTCCGTATCGGTATTCCGCCCATGCTGAGCACCATCTTCTTTCCCGAACTCTGGGACAACTTCTGCCGGGAGTACCCGGATATCCCTGTTGTTCTGGAAGAATACGGTTCCGTCCGAGCCTGCGATCTGGTACAGACCGATTTTCTCGATCTGGCCCTGGTTAATATGGAACTGTTCAACATTGACAAATTCAACAATTCCGTACTGTTCAAAAGCCAGCTCTATTTCTG
>CANREE010000151.1 GCA_947629545.1 uncultured Lachnospiraceae bacterium
GAACTGCGGGCGCTGGTCGATCATCACCCGGAATGGCGGAAAAACGCCATCGCCTTTACAACGAAATATATCGAGGATGGCTTAAGAGACCGTGCCCTGACAAGAGATTTAGAATGGGGAATAAAGGTTCCCAAAGATGGTTACGAAAACAAAACCATTTATATATGGGCAGAAAATGTGTTGGGATATTTATCCGCGAGTAAAGCTGCTGCCGAATTAAGGGGTGCTGATTTTCAGGAACTCTGGGGGAAAGAGGCGAAACATTATTATGTGCATGGCAAAGATAACATTCCGTTTCACACCATTATTTTACCGTCGCTTTTGCTGGCGAATGGTGAAAACTGGCATTTGCCGGACCAGATTGTGTCAAGCGAATATCTGACCTTAGAAGGGAGGAAAATATCTACCAGTCAAAATTATGCGATCTGGGTGAAGGATCTGTTGGAACATTATGAAGCAGATTCCATTCGTTACTTTTTCCTGGCAAATGGGCCGGAAAAGAAGGATGCCGATTTTTCATGGAGAGAATATGTTCATAGTCATAATGGGGAATTGCTTGGGGCGTACGGAAATTTTGTGAATCGTTCGTTGGCGTTTATCGTAAACTATTTTGACGGGATTGTACCGCAGGGAATCGATAATCCGTCGATAAACAAGCGGATAGAGGAATTGTTTGTTTCCGTTGGCAGGCAGATCGAGAACGGGGCTTTCAAGGATGCAATTTCGGAAATATTCAGATTTATAAGAAGCGCAAATAAATTTTTTGATACCGAACAGCCCTGGATTACCAGAACCATTGATAAGAGGCTATGTGAAAACACACTTTATCAGTGTGTTCAGATCATTGCCAATCTGGCGGTCCTGCTATCTCCTTTTTTACCATTTTCATCAGAGAAGGTGTGCAAATGGCTGGGGATCAATAATAAATGGGAAAAACATTCCGTTTCAGCCGGGTACTTGCTTCCTGAAGTGGAGCTTTTGTTTCAAAGAATTGATAAAAAGGTTATAGAAACGGAAACAGAAAAGCTAAAGGCTCTGTAAACCAAAGGGGGGGCGGCATTCCATCGCCCCCCGGTCGTTCTTTTTATTCATGCGTTTATCCTGAGAGATGAACCGCTCCCGGCAGCCTTACGCCTTTTTAAGGAAACCCACCCCGAGGGGATAAGGCCCGGTGTGGACGGCGATCGTGGCGCCGATCTGATACATCTGGATCTGATCCACATCCAATATCCCTCGGAATTTATCCCGGATCCTCACGAGAAATTCTTCCGCTTCCTGAATATCATACCCATATCCCACGTCCACGATATAGTCAGCCATGTTCTCCCCGGCGGCCTGAAGGGATTTCACATGATTGTCCAGAAGATTCACCACGGCATCCAGGGATTTCCTGCGGCTCCTCGACAGCCCGGACGGGAATATCTCGCCTTCCTTCAGCGTGATCAGCGGCCGGATCCCCAGCACGGAAGCCGCGAGTCCGGAAAGCTTTCCGATCCTTCCGCCGTGCTTTAAGTAGTCCACATTTCCCACCGTAAAAAAGATCCTGCCCGTCTCCCGGATACTCAGAAGACGCTGTACAGCCTCCTCATAAGGCACGCCCTGCTCCTGCAGCTTTACCGCCTCCAGCACATACATCCCCTGCAGGACCGTGTTGATCGTGGAATCGATGACCTCGATCTTCGCGTCCGGATAGGTCTCCAGCAGAATACTTCTGGCGTTCATCGCCGCCTGGTAAGAACCGCTGAACTTTACGGTGATGCAGATGCAGATAATCGGGATCCCCTGTTTCACATACTTTTCAAATGAGGCGATAAAATCCTCGATCGACGGAAGGGAGGATTTGGGAAATACGACATTCTCCTTCTCCACCATCTCATCATAGAACTTGCGTATGGGCATTTCCTCTATCTCTTTATAATAGGTCTTCTCGTCAAAAGAGACGTAGAACGGAACCACTTCCACTCCCTTATCCTTCGCCAGCTGCTCCGGCAGATCGCAGGACCCGTCGCTGATGATCTGATACATAAATTCCCCTCCCGCTTTCTTGTGTAGTAAACCCTGTTGTTTGGTTTTCCGTATTTCGGTATATAGTTTATTTTACTACATGTTGCGGAATTTGCAAGCTGTTTTATCATCTTTCTTTTCCGGCCGGGTTATGATACAATAATAAAAAAGTTGATATAAACTCAGCATACACTTTTTAATGAGAAATAAGGGAAGATAAAAGAAATGCCCACCCGACGCAGCCTGTATCTGATCGCCGCCATTCTTCTGACCGCCGCCATCCTTTACGCCGCCGGCCTGCTGACAAACCGCCGGGCTGCCGCGTACGTAACGGTATCGGTGGACGGAGAAGAGATCGCGCGATTTGATCTGAACGAAAACACAGAATATCTCATCCCCGGCTACGCCGGAGGAACCAACCGCCTGATCGTCCGGGACGGACAGGCCTGGATCGAAGAAGCCTCCTGCCCTGACAAACTCTGCGTCCATCAGGGCCGGATCCGCCGTGCCGGCGAGATGATCATCTGCCTGCCGAACCGGGTGGTGGCGGAGGTATCCGGTCAGAGCCGGTGAATAAATTGTAAAAACGCCCCGAGAATCCTTCCCGGGGCGCATATCTTTCTTGTTGAAGCGTCAGATAATTTGCGATCTGCCTTCTACACAATGATCTTCGACGGGCACTTAGCCGCGCATTTGCCGCAGTTGGTGCATTTCTCGTAATCAATGACCGCCAGGTTATCGATCACATGGACCGCGTCAGATTCGCACTGTCTGGTGCAGAGCGTGCAGGCGATACAGCCGTTCTCGCACTTGGCCTTCACGTCCTTGCCCTTTTCGTGGGAAGAACAGCGGACCAGATGCTGCGCCGAGTACGGCACCAGCTCGATCAGATGATTCGGGCAGGCGGCGACACACTTGCCGCAGGCCACACATTTCTCCTTATCGACCACGGCCACGCCGTCCACCACATGGATGGCGTCGAAAGCGCAGGCCTTCACACAGGTGCCGTAGCCCATGCAGCCGTAAGCGCAGGCCTTCTCACCGGTGCCGGGAACCACGGAGATCATCCGGCAGTCGTCGGCGCCATAGTAATTGTACTGAAGCCTGGTCTTGTCGCAGGTGCCTTTGCACTTGACGAAAGCCACCTTCCGCACAGCGCCGCCGGCGTCCACGCCCATGATCGCGGCGATCTTATCCGCCACGGCTGGGCCGCCTACGGGACAGGCGTTCACAGGCGCTTTCCCCTTGGCGATGGCGTCCGCCAGGCCGTCGCAGCCCGGATAGCCGCAGCCGCCGCAGTTGTTGCCGGGCAGCTCGGCGCGGACCAGCATTTCCCTCTCGTCCACTTCTACTTTAAACTTCTCGCTGGCGATCCCCAGAAGCACGCCGATGATGATACCGATGGCTCCGATGACGCCGGCCGCTAACAAAAGTCCACTCATAGCCTCGCTCCCTCCTTATCAGATCAGGCCCGCGAATCCCATGAACGCGATCGCCATCAGACCCGATGTGATCAGCACGATGGGGGAACCTTTGAATGTGAACGGGATGTCATTGTCCTCGATACTCTCGCGGATGCTGGACAGCAGCACGATGGCAATCGTAAAGCCTACCGCCGTGCCGACGCCGTTGAAAACGCTCTCCAGGATCCCGTACTCCGACTGCACATTGGTCAGGGCCGCGCCCAGAACCGCGCAGTTGGTGGTGATCAGCGGCAGGAACACGCCCAGGGCCTGATACAGGGACGGAATGCTCTTCTTGAGGAACATCTCCACGAACTGCACCAGGGCCGCGATGACCAGGATGAACGCGATGGTCTGGAGGTAGGTAATATCCAGGGGAACCAGGATGAACTTATAGATCAGGCTGGTCACGAAGCTGGACAGCGTGATAACGAAGATAACGGCTACGCCCATGCCCACGGCCGTGTCCGTCTTCTTGGAGACGCCAAGGAACGGACAGAGACCCTGGAACTGGCTCAGGATAATGTTGTTTACCAGGGCGGAGCCTACGATGATCAATAATAACGATTTGACTGCATCCATCTCTTACCCCTCCTTAACTGTTCTTATCAAGCTTCCCGGCAAGCTCGGACTGCTCTTTGGCAACCGCCGCCTGCTTCGCAGCCAGAGCGGCCTGTTTGGCCTTCAGAGCGTCCTCCTCCGCCTGGAGACGTCTGGTTTCCAGTGTAGCGTGGTTCGCCATGCAGGCGGAACCGGAGCAGTGCATACAGTCGCCGCCGCAGGCCAGGACGGAGCCGTTGCCTTCCACATTGGTGGCCGACGGCATCTTGAACTTGTTCTGCAGGGCGGTAAGGCCGGCCAGCACGAAGAACGCGCCGGGAGCCAGGCCGAAGATGGAGATCCGGTAATCCTCCGGGATAATGGCAAAACCGAAGGCCGAACCGGAGCCCAGAAGCTCACGGACCAGACCGATGCAGGTCAGGGCCAGCGCGAATCCCAGGCCCATGCCGATGCCGTCGAACGCGGACTCAATGGGGCCGTTCTTCGCGGCGTACGCCTCCGCGCGGCCCAGGATGATGCAGTTGACGACGATCAACGGGATGAAGATTCCCAGCGCGTCGTTTAAGCTGGGCAGATATGCCTGCAGAAGCAGCTGAACGATGGTCACCAGGGACGCCACGATCACGATATAGGACGGGATACGCACCCGGTCCGGAATGATATTGCGCAGCGCCGAGATGATCAGGTTGGAAAATACCAGCACCGCCGTGGTGGTCAGTCCCATGCCCAGGCCGTTGATGGCCGAGGTGGTGGTCGCCAGCGTCGGACACATGCCCAGCATCAGCACAAACGTCGGATTCTCCTTAATGATACCGTTGTATAAACGTTCAATACATTTGTTCATGCTTAGCACCTCCTACTGTCCCAGGCAGTTACGGACAAAGTACAGCGCGCTGTTGACAGCGCCCGTAACCGCGCGGCTTGTGATGGTGGCGCCGCTGATGGCGTCGATCTCATTGTCGGCGGACGCGCCGGACTTGGTCACGGTAAATTCGTCCACCGTCTTATTCGCGTACTGGGCCTTCCACTCCGGCTGGTTCGCGTTCATACCGAGGCCGGCGGTCTCCGCCAGCGTCAGGAATTCGATGCCTTTCACTTCGCCCTCGGAAGTAATACCCACGGACACGGTGATATTGCCGCCGTAGCCGTCCTTGGAGGTGGCCGTCACCACATAACCCAGAAGGCTTCCGGAGCCGTCCACGCCGGTCACGCACTCATCGATCATAACATTGCCGTAACTCAAACCGCCCAGTTCCGCGTTGGCCTTCTCAACGGCCGCCGCGTAGTCGTCCGCTCTAAAATCCGCCGCGTCCGCCAGCACCGTCCGGTAGGCTTCCTTCTTCGCCTCCAGCTGGGCCGCCGCAATGGGCTCCTTGGTCACCGTATAGACGCCGCCCAGGCAGGCGCCTGCGACCAGCGTGATCGCAAACAAAATCAGGGCGTCCTTCATAAATCCTAATTTGCTCATGCCTTCTTGCCCTCCTTTCCAAACGCGACCGGAAGGGTGTACTTCTCGATCAGCGGAACGAAAAGGTTGCCCAGGATAATGGCGTAGGACACGCCCTCCGCCGAGCCGCCGAAGATACGGAACAGGCCGGTCAGAAGTCCCAGGAGCACGCCGAACACGATCTGCCCCATCGG
>CANREE010000152.1 GCA_947629545.1 uncultured Lachnospiraceae bacterium
TCCGGCGCTGGGGAACGCCGGACGGGAACGGCAAAATTTTTTACACTTCTGTTGCTTCTTTATCTCACGCAAGCTAATCCGCAAGGCTTGACGGCGCCGGTGAATTTAAGATCTTCTTCACTATCGTCATGCCGAACGTGAAGCCCGCCTGGCTGACGCTGGCGATCTTCCAGTTCCAGTCCCTGTGGGCCAACACCGGAAGCGGGTTCTTAAGAAGCGAGCAGTTAAAGCCTCTCCAGTACGCCCTGTATCAGATCGTAGGCGGCGGTGTTGCCAGGCAGGGAGCCGGCGCGGTGGTCCAGCTGATCATCGCGGCCATCCCGATCACGTTCTTCATCATCTGCCAGAGCAACATCATCGAGACCATGACCACATCCGGTATGAAGGATTAAGGAGGGCGAACGATGAGAATGAGAATGAATCAGATCGTGAAAGCGGCGTCTGCCGCGGCCTTTGCAGTCGCCCTGTGCGCATCGGACTTAAGCGCTCAGACGGCGTTTGCCGGACAGAACGTGCCGTATGAGACTTACACTTATGATTACTATGAGGATATTAAATACACGCCGGCGGCCTATATTCCGGACGGCGCCCTGACCGGGGCGAAGATCGGATGCGGCGATTTCTTAAGCCCCCAGGACCTGAACACCGACGAGGACGGCAACGTCTACATCGCCGATACCGGCAACAGCCGGGTGGTGGTGCTGGATTCTTCGATGAAGCTGGTGCGGGTCATCGACTCCTTCGACAATGGCGGGACCGAGGATCATTTCTCCTCGCCCCAGGGCGTGTATAAATCCATGAGCGGGAACCTGTACATCGCCGACTCCGGCAAAAACCGCGTCGTGGAGCTGGATGGCGACGATAAGCTGGTGCAGATCATCGAGAATCCCCAGTCGGACGTGCTGGCGGAAGGGTATGTGTTCACGCCCCTCAAAGTGGCGGTGGACTACGCGGACCGTGTCTACGTGATCGCCCAGAACCAGTTCGAGGGCATCATGGCCTTTGACGAGGCGGGGCAGTTTATCGGATTTACCGGAACGATCAAAGTCCAGATCTCACCCTGGCAGATCTTCTGGCGGCGGTTCTCCACGAGAGAGCAGAGGGCCAGACAGCAGCTGTTTATTCCTACCGAATTTACGGGTATGGAGATCGATGAGGACGGCTTTGTCTACGCCACCAACGTGGATTCGGAGGGCCAGCAGTCGGTCCGCCGCTTAAATCCCAGCGGCGAGGACGTGATCCAGCAGACGGCGGTTCCGCTGTCCGGCGATCTGGACTGGCGCCTCTCCGGCGCGTCCCGCATCGTGGACGTGGTGGTAAGGAACCAGGGTATTTACTCCATCCTGGATTCCTCCCGCGGACGTATCTTTACTTACGACCATGAGGGCAACCTGCTTTATATCTTCGGCGGCATGGGAAGCCAGGAGGGAACCTTTACGACGCCGGTAGCGATCGATACCATCGGCGAGCAGGTGCTGGTTCTGGATTCCAATAAGAACCTGATCGACCTGTTTAAGCCCACCGCTTACGGCAGCCTGATCAACCAGGCCGTGGGCCTGCGCTACGACGGCGATGAGGTCCAGGCCGTGGAGTGCTGGAGGGAAGTGCTGAAGCTGGATTCCAACTTCGAGCTGGCCTACACCGGTATCGGAAAGAGCTATCTGGCGGCCGGCGACAACAAAGAGGCCATGCGCTGCTTTAAGATCGGCAACAACAAGCAGTATTACTCCATCGCCTGGAAGCGCTACCGCAATGAGATCCTGAAGGATCATCTGAACGCCATCCTGACGCTGGTGATCGTCCTTGCAGTGCTTCTGGTTGTATGGAAAAAGGTTCTGAAAAAGAAGGTGCTTCAGATACGCAGGGAAAGGAGGATGAGCAATGTTTAAGGAGAAATTGAAATACGCGTTCTATACCATCGCGCATCCCATGGACGGTTTCTATGAGATCCGCCACAGGGGACGGGGCAGCGTGCCGCTGGCGATCCTGTTCGTATTCCTGTTTGGCATCTGCTTCTCCGCCAACCGGCAGTACGCGGGCTTCGTGGTGAACTTCGTCAATCCCATGGCGATCAACAGCTTCGCGGAGGTGCTGTCCGTGTTCGTTCTGTTCATGCTGTTCTGTGTCGGAAACTGGTCCATCACCTGCCTGATGAACGGCGAGGGGAGGCTTAAAGATATCGTGACCGTGACCGGCTACGCCATGCTGCCGATGATCTTCACGTTCGTCATCGGGATCATCCTTTCCCGGTTCGTGGTGGCCGATGAGGAGGCGTTCTACTACCTGCTTCTGGGGCTGGGGATCGCGTGGTTCGCTCTTCTGGTGATCACCGGCATCATGACGGTTCACAACTACACCGTTGGAAAGACGCTGCTCACGATGATCTTCACCTTTGTAGCCATGCTGATCATCATCTTCCTGGCGACGCTTCTGTTCTCGCTGATCGGACAGGTGGTTTCCTTCTTCATGAGCATCTACAATGAGCTCATGCTGAGAGTCTAGGCGATCGGAGGGAAATGTGATGACAAAGAAAACGAAAAGAACGCTGACCGTGGCAGTGATCGCGGCCGTGCTGGTGGCCGTGGCGGTGTTTGCCGTCGTGCTCCTGACCCGGTATTTCAACTACAACGTATATAAGCAGTATGTGCAGTCTTATGAAACGGAAGAGGGCGGGGAGTTTGCGGCCCTGCCTGATACCGGCGCCGGCGTGGAAGGCATGGTACTGGCCGCCGAGAACGAGAAGCTGAAGCTCTATACGAACTTAGAGACGACGGAGATCGCCGTGATGGAGAAGGAGAGCGGACACGTCACCTATTCCAATCCGGTGGACCGCGACGAGGATCCGATCGCTTCCGGCGTCAACAAACAGCTTCTGAATTCTACGCTGAATCTGGTGTACTACTCAAGCGCCCGGTCCAGAAGCACGATGAACAACTATGATATGAGCATCCAGTACGAGCAGTTCGAGATCCAGAAGCTCGCAGACGGGATCCGATACGTTTACACGCTGCAGGATCCGGCGAACTCCACCGGCATCATCCCGCTTCAGATCAGCGAGGAGAGGCTGCAGACCATGATCCTGGATAAGCTGGAAGCGAAGGACGCCAGAACCGCGAAGAATTACTTCACGCTGAAGGACGGCGTCTACACGTTAAATGACGCCGCTAAAGATTCCAGGATCGCGATGAGCCGACTGAACAAGTTCTTCGAGCAGTGCGGCTACACGGTGGAGGACTATGAGACCGATATGGAAGGTCTGGAAGGGGCGGAGAACATCTCCTTTACCATCCCCATGGAGTACCGGCTGACGGATAACGGTCTGGAGGTATCCATTCCCACAGGAGAGATCGTGGAGGGCGGCGGCGCCACCATCGCCAGGATCCAGATGCTGCCCATGTTCGGAGCCGGAGGAACGGCGGACGAGGGCTATATCGTGGTTCCCGACGGTTCCGGCGCGCTGATCAATTTCAACAACGGGACGAAGAATTCGCCCTATATGCAGAATGTGTACGGCATCGATCCGGAAGTGCAGAGCTACACGGTAACGGAGCTGACAGAGAACGCCAGACTTCCGATCTTCGGCATCAAGAACGGCGACCACGCCTTCCTCGGCCGGATCACCGGCGGCGACGCCCTGGGGATCATCAATGCCAATGTGGCCGGCAATACCAACAGCTATAACTTCGCTTACGTGGAATTCTCCACCCGCGAGATCGAGCTGTTAAACATGTTCGGCGTCTCCGGCAACCAGGCTGACGTGCCGGTGGTGGAGAATGATATTTACGACGAGAGGCTGAGCGTGACCTACACCTTCCTGGACGGCGGCGACGCGGATTATTCGGGCATGGCGAACGCCTACCGGAGCCAGCTGATCGCGGAGGGGACGCTTACGAAGCAGACGGCGGGCGGCCAGACGCCGTTCTACCTGGATATCCTGGGCGGCGTCGAGATCCAGAAGCACGTCATGGGAGTACCCTATACCGGCGTTTATCCGATGACCACCTACGATCAGGCGGACGAGATCCTGGATCTGCTCTATAAGGCCGGCATCAGCGATGTGCGGATGAATTACCAGGGATGGTTCAACCGGGGCGTCTACCATGACGCGGCCGACAAGGTGAAACTGATCAAGGCCCTGGGAAGCAAGGCGGAGCTGGAAGCCTTAAGCACGCGCCTGGAGGAGAACGGCGGAAAGCTGTTCCTGGACGTGGCGTTCCAGCAGGTGCCATATACGTCCAAACGCTTCAATGACCTTTTGGAGGCGTCCAAGTATTTCTCCGGCTATGTGGTGTCCATGGGCGCGCTGAACCCGGCCACCATGCGGCAGACCAGTACGCTGGGCTGGTATGATGAGCTCAGCTATTACATCATGTCGCCGCGGTTTTTGCCCTGGTATGTGTCCCATTTCATCGATGAGGCGGCGGACATCGACGTGACCGGCTACAGTCTCCGGGATCTTGGCGATGTGCTGGCCTCCGACAAGAAGAGGACGGACGTCATCGACCGGCAGGAGGCGGAAGAGGTGGTCGCCGGGCAGCTGAAAGACCTGGCTTCCTCCGGGAAGACGCTGATGGCTGCCGGCGGCAACGCCTACAGCTTCGGCGAGGTGAACGATATTATCGGCGCGCCGACCCAGTACAGCAAGTTCTATATCGTGGATCAGCAGATCCCGCTCTATGAGATGGTGATCCACGGCTGCATCGATTACGCCGGCCAGTCCTTAAACCTGATGGATCAGGACGCGGATGAGGAAATGGTGCTGAGCTGGATCGAGTACGGAGTTGCGCACTATCCGAGATCTCGGATAGGGCGCATTATCCGAGATTTTCAATTATCCGAGGAAATTCTTAAAAATG
>CANREE010000153.1 GCA_947629545.1 uncultured Lachnospiraceae bacterium
GCCGCCAACATCACCTTCCTGCGGATCTGGAAGGACGGCGGCCCGGTGAAGGTGGATAATCAGGGCAATGAGATCCGCCCCACCCAGGTGGAAGAGTATGAGTGGCAGAGCGCTTACTGCCGCGACGATATGGGCTATGTGACTGAGCCCTACCGGTTCTATTTTGAGAAGGGAGACAACACCCTGACCCTGAAAGCCGAGAACGAGCCCGTGGTACTGCGCAGGCTGACGCTGGCGGCCGTGGAGCAGCCCGTCACTTATGAGCAGTACAAGGCGGCCAACGCCGGCAGGGCAGCTTCCGGAGAGGGCTTAAGCTATGTGGAGAAGGTCCAGGGCGAGACGTCTACCTTCCGTTCCGAATCTTCCCTTTACGCCAAATACGACCGTTCCTCCCCCACGACCGAGCCGAACACCGTGATGCGAACCGTGCTCAACTATGTGGGCGGCGAGGCCTGGAGCAGCGCCGGACAGTGGATCGAGTGGAAATTCACGGTCCCGGAGAACGGATATTACAATATCACGATCAAGGGCCGTCAGAATTACGCGCGCGGCAGCGTGTCCAGCCGCATGGTGTACATAGACGGAGAGGTTCCCTTTGAGGAACTGAAAGAAGTCTCCTTCGAGTACGCGAACGACTGGGACTGCCTGACCCTGGCAGACGATGCGGGCGTACCCTACGATATCTATCTGGACGCGGGAGAGCACACGATCCGCCTGGAGGCGACCCTGGGCAGCATGGGCAGCATCCTGGAGGCGCTGGAGGATTCCACCTTCCGTCTGAACCAGATCTACCGCCGGATCCTGATCTATACGGGCGCCAATCCGGACCAGTACCGCGACTATAACATCCATCAGGTCTACCCGGAGATCATCGACGCCATGTCATTGGAGTCCAAGCGTCTTTATAAGATCGTGGACGACATGGTAGCCTATTCCGGACAGAAGGCGGACCGGATCGCCACGGCCCAGACTCTGGCCCAGCAGCTGGAGCGGTTTGTGGAGCAGCCCAACAAGATCACGGTGGAATTTACCACATTTAAGGACAATATCACTGCCCTCGGCACCGCGCTCCTTTCCATGAGCGAGACCAAGCTGGATATCGATTATCTGGTGGTCAGCGGCACGGAAGGAAAGGTGGAGGAGGATAAGGCCAATTTCCTGATGCAGGCTCTGCATGAGATCAAGTCCTTCGGCGCTTCCTTCATCGTGGATTACGATGCGGTCGGCGATGTGTACGCGGACGGCGACGAAGTGGTCAAGGTGTGGGTGCTGACCGGACGCGACCAGGGCACCATCCTTAAGACCATGGTGGACGATACCTTCACTCCCGAGACCGGTATTAAGGTCAACGTAGAGATCGTGGCGGCGGACGCGCTCTTAAGCGCCGTCGTGGCCGGCAGAGGTCCCAACGTGGTACTTTCCGTAGGCGCCGACCAGCCTGTCAATTACGCGCTGCGCGGGGCGGTGGAGGATCTGAGCCAGTTCTCCGATCTGAAAGACGTGCTTTCTTCCTATACGGAGAGCTCCTATGAGCAGTACCGTCTGGACGATCATATTTACGCGATCCCGGAGACCCAGCAGTTCAACGTCATGTTCTACCGCGAGGACGTGCTTCAGGAACTGGGACTTACGCCGCCTCAGACCTGGCAGGAGCTGATCGAGATGCTCCCGACCATCCAGGGCAATAACTTAAGCGTGGGCATCCCCACGGCGGCGGGCAGCAGCGGTTCCGCCAGCGCCAGTACCAGCGTCGCGTCCAATACGCCGGATCTGACTATGTATTTCAGCCTTCTGTTCCAGAACGGCGGAGATCTTTATAATGAAGCAGGAACGAAGACTACGGTGAATGACGACAGAGCGGTGGAAGCTTTCGCGGAATACACCAAGTATTTCACGGATTACGGCATTCCTACGATCTACGATTTTGTCAGCCGGTTCCGTTCCGGCGAGATGCCCATCGGCATCACCAACTATACGATCTACAACACGCTGACGGTTTCCGCTCCGGAGATCCGGGGACTTTGGGACTTCACGCTGATACCGGGGACGGAGAAGACGGCCGCCGACGGAAGCGCCTACATCGATCGGTCGGATTTCATCACCGGCAGTGCGACGATGATGATCAAGACGGATAACGACGCGCTTCGCAATAATTCCTGGGAGTTTATGAAATGGTGGGCAGACGCCGACACCCAGGTCCGTTTCGGGCGGGAGCTGGAGGCATTGCTCGGATCCTCCGCCCGGTACGCCACCGCCAATTACGACGCGTTCAACCAGCTGTCCTGGAGCGCGGATGACATCCAGGTCCTGACGGAGCAGTGGGCGCAGACAAAGGGCATCCGGGAGGTGCCCGGCGGATACTATACGGGACGCCACATCACCAACGCCATCCGCAAGGTCATCAATGAGAAGGAGGATCCCAGGGAGACGATCCTGGATTACGCCATCACCATTGATGAAGAGATCGTCAAGAAGCGGAACGAGTTCGGTCTGCCGTTAGAATAGGAAGGGAAGGAGAGGAAACATGACAGAGTATATCAGAAAATATTTCGAGCTTCGCCGCCATAATCTGCAGGTGGCGCTGAAAAAAGCGAAGAAGAGTAAGATGTGCTATTTCTTCCTGGCCCCTTACGCGATCCTGTTCTTTATGTTTTATATCCTGCCGGTAGGGACCTCCATCTTCTTCAGCTTTACCTACTACAATATCCTGGAGCCGCCCCGCTTCGTGGGCCTTCAGAACTACATCAGCCTGATCCTTCAGGACGACATCTTCCTGACGGGCGTGAAGAACACCTTCATGATCGCCGTGATCACCGGGCCGTTGGGGTACATCCTGTCCTTCCTGTTCGCCTGGCTGATCAATGAGCTGCCCCGCTACCTGCGGGCCATCGCGGTCGTCGTGTTCTACGCGCCGTCCATCGCGGGCAACGTGTTCATGATCTTCTCCATTTTCTTCCGTGGAGACGCCTACGGATACGTCAACGCCTTCCTGATGAACGCGGGCATCATCGACGCTCCGATCCTGTGGCTGGTGGATCCCAAATATATGCTTCCGATCTGTATGATCGTCATCCTCTGGATGAGCCTCGGTACCGGGTTCCTTTCCTTCGTGGCCGGCCTTCAGGGCGTGGATTCCTCCCAGTTCGAGGCGGGCTACATGGACGGCGTGAAGAACCGCTGGCAGGAGCTTTGGTACATCACCCTGCCCAACATGAAGCCCATGCTTCTGTTCGGCGCGGTCATGGCCATCACCCAGGCCTTCGGCGTCTGCGACGTGACCATGGCGCTGTGCGGCTACCCCAGCACGGACTATGCGGCCCGTACCGTCGTGACCCACCTGTTTGACTACGGTTACTCCCGGTTCGAGATGGGCTACGCTTCAGCCATCGCGACATTGTTATTCCTGGTAATGATCCTTTGCAAGAAGGCTGTACAGGGACTGTTAAGAAGGGTGGGAACGTGACATGGCGAAGAACAAGAAAGAGACAAAGCAGCAGCAAGTACATAAAAAGATCATAAAGCGCAGGAAACCGAACCGTTCGATCTGGGGAGACTTCTTTGTCTACCTGTTCCTGGTGCTGGTCGCGCTGGCCATGGTGTTCCCGCTGGTGTTCGCGGTCAACAGCGCATTAAAGCCGCTTGACGAGCTGTTCATGTTCCCGCCGAAGCTGTTCGCGCAGAACCCGACGCTCGACAACTTCTCGGATCTGTTCGTGACGATGGGCAAGTCCTGGGTGACCTTCTCCAGGTATGCGTTCAACACCGTATTTATCACGGTAGTCGGTACGGCCGGGCACCTGATCATCTGCTCCATGGGAGCCTTCGTGCTGGCTAAGTACGATTTCCCGGGCGGGAAGACATTTTTCAATGTCGTCGTCGTAGCCCTGATGTTCAACGGCTACGTAACGGCCATCCCGAACTACCTGATCATCAACGCCCTTGGCTGGGTGGATACCTACTGGGCGATCATCGTTCCGGCCTTCGCGGCGCCCATCGGACTCTTCCTGATGAAGCAGTTCATGGAGGGACTTCCGATGTCGCTCATCGAGGCGGCGCAGATCGACGGCGCCAGCCTGTGGAAGATCTTCATTACGATCGTTATGCCGAACGTCAAGCCCGCGTGGCTGACCCTGATCATCTTCTCCGTGCAGAGCCTGTGGAACAACCGGGCGGCGACCTTCATCTACTCCGAGGAGAAGAAGACCCTGGTCTACGCGCTGCAGCAGATCCAGAGCGGCGGTATCGCCCGTACCGGACAGGCGGCGGCTGTCACTGTGGTCGTTATGATCGTACCGATCATAACCTTCATTCTTTCCGAGAGCCAGACCCTGGAGACCATGGCCAGCTCCGGACTGAAGGAATGACGGAGGTGGAAGATGAAGAAGACAAGACGATTTGGCGCGTTACTGATCGGTATGCTTCTCACCCTGGCCTCCGCCATGACGGCGCTTGCGGACGAGGGCTATACCTACAATTACGATTACTGGGGGGATGTGCAGTATTCTCCCGATGCTTATACGGTTGAAAAGGTGTATACCGCCGTGGATATGGGACTTGAGGGAAGGCTTCAGAGCCCTCAGGGACTGAACGTGATCGGCGATATGATCTACATCTGCGATACCGGCAACAACCGGATCCTGGAACTGAAGCGTGTGAACCAGGATACCATCGAACTGTCCCGCGTGATCGACAGCTTTAACGGGGCGGAGCCGAATACATTTTCCGGCCCCACGGATGTGGATGTGACGGACGACGGCTACATGTTCATCTGCGACGGCGGCAACCAGAGGATCCTGAAGCTGGATATGGATCTGAACTACATCATGGAATTCACGAAACCGGATGATTCCAACTTCAGCAACAAGGACGTCTTTACGCCGACCAAGCTTTCCGTGGATACGGCGGGGCGCGTCTACTGCATCGCCACCAATGTGAACCAGGGCCTGATCAAGTTTGAAAATGACGGCCAGTTCTCCGGGTTCGTGGGAGCCACCAAGGTCATCTACGACTGGACGGACTACATCTGGAAGAAGCTGGCGACCCAGGAACAGAGGGCGCAGATGGAATCCTTCGTGCCCACGGAGTATGACAATGTCTATATCGATCCGGAAGGCTTCGTCTTCGTCTGTACGATGAACGTGAATGAGGACGATCTGGATTCCGGCGCGGCCGACCCCATCCGGCGTCTGAACATGCTGGGCAACGACATCCTGATCGAGAACGGCGACTGGTACGTGATCGGCGATATCGAGTGGGACGACGCGGGCGGCTATAACGGTCCGTCGCTCTTCGTGGATATCACGGCCATGGATAACAAGGTCTATGTGGGTCTGGATAAGACCAGGGGCCGGCTTTTCGCCTACGACGATCAGGGCCGGATGCTCTACGCCTTCGGCGGCGCCGGCAATATGGACGGCTATTTCCGCCAGCCGGCGGCACTCGAACATATGGGACACGATCTGCTGGTACTGGATTCCATCGACGCCAGCCTGACCCTGTTCACGCCCACGGAGTACGGCAGCCTGATCTATCAGGCCATCGAGCAGTTCCAGGACGGATACTATACGGAGTCCGGCGAGTCCTGGCAGAAGGTCATGGACTTAAACGGCAACTGCGACCTGGCCTACATCGGCATCGGCCGCTCGCTTCTGCGGCAGGGACGGTATAAGGAAGCCATGGACTACTTCAAGTTAAAATACGACGAAGACAACTATTCCAAGGCGTTCAAGCAGTACCGCAAGCAGTGGGTGGAGGAACATATCCTGATCATCTTCCTGTTGTTGTTCGCGGTTCTGTGCGTACCGCTTCTGGTCGGACGGATCCGGAAGATCAAGCACGAGATCGACACTTCGGATTACTTCGAGTTAAAGAAAGGGAGGCAGTCATGATAGCGACGCTGAAAGAGAAAATCCATTCGAATCATTATCTGTCAACGCTGCGCTTCGCATTGTACTGCTGTACCCATCCTCTGGACGGGTTCTGGGACCTGACCCATGAGAAGCGCGGGTCGATCGCGGCGGCCAACACGATCCTGTTTCTGACGGTGCTGGCGCGGATCATGCAGCTTCAGTTTACCAGCTTCATCTTTGTGCGGGTGAACTGGGACCGCATCAATATTTTCCTCTACATCGCCAGCATTCTGTTCCCGCTGGCCCTGTGGTGCGTAGGCAACTGGGGTCTGACGACGCTGTTCGACGGAAAAGGGCGGCTGTCGCAGATCTATATGGCCTCCTGCTACGCGATGACGCCCTACCCGCTGATCCAGTTCCCGCTCATCGTTTTCAGCAATATGGTCACGGTGGAAGAGGCGGAGTTCTACACGGTGTTAAGTACGCTTTCCCTGGTATGGGCGGTGGTTCTGTTTATCTGCGCGATGATGCAGATCCATGAGTACACATTGACGAAGACCATCGGTTTTGCGTTCGCTACGATCGTCGCCATGATGGTGATGATATTTATCCTGCTTTTGTTCTTCAGCATGATCAGTTCCGGCGTCGTGTATTTCATTTCCATCGGACGAGAAATCTTGTTCCGAATGTGACGGGGAGGGGAGAACCATGAAGAAAGACAAAGCAGTCAGAAATGCAGAGATGAAGGAAGCCGTTGTAAGCCGGCTGAAAAGCATGATCGTGCCCTTCCTGATCCTCTTAGTCATTGGAGGCCTCTTCGCGTATATCATGCTCTACCAGGAGACGCCGGAGGAGGAAGAGATCATCCGGGCCAACGCCTATGAGGGCGAAGAACAGGAGATCGTACTGGAGAATGACCGGCTGAAGTTCGTGATGGATTCGGCGACGACCCAGTTTTCGCTGACGGTGAAGGATACGGGCATGGTCTGGTATTCGAATCCGCCGGACGCGGCCAACGACCCGAAGGCGCTGACGCTGGAGAAGGGAAACCTGCAGTCCACGCTGATGATGGTCTACAGTACAACGAACGGCGTCGATACGATCTTTAACAACTATGATTACAGTATGGAGAACCAGATCTACGAGATTGAGCCGTCGGCCGACTCCATCCGCGTCAACTACACCATCGGCAAGCTGGAGAAGGAATTCGTTATCCCGCCGGTGATCCCGAAGGAGCGGATGGAAGCCTATCAGGCGCTGATGAGCAAATCCGACGCGGTCATGGTGAACCAGTACTATAAGGAATATGACATTAACAATTTAAGCAAGCGCGATCAGGAGAAGAAGGACGAACTCCTGGCTAACTATCCGATCCTGGAAACGCAGGTCTGCTATGTGATCCGTGAGAATGCGACGGAGAATATCCGCAATAAGATGCAGCAGATCTTTGAATCGGTCGGCTATACCTACGAGGAGTACCTGGAGGACAGGGAACTGGGCACCGCCGGCAGCACGCGCAAGCAGGCTGTGTTCAACATCAGCATGATCTACCGGCTGGAGGGGGACGACCTGGTGGTCGAGGTCCCCATGGGCGATATCGAGTTTTTGAGCGACTATCCGATCTACACGATGACGATCCTGCCGTATTTCGGGGCGGGCGGCGTCGATGAGCAGGGCTATCTGCTGGTGCCGGAAGGCGGCGGCGCGCTGATCAACTTCAACAACGGCAAGATCGCGCAGAGCAACTACTACGCGAACCTCTATGGCTGGGATATGGCGACCAACCGCAAGGCGCTGGTACATGACACGATGGCGTATTACGGCGTGTTCGGCGTCAGCAAGGGAGACAATGCCTTCCTCTGCATGCTGGAGGACGGCGCGGCCTACGCCTCCATTCAGGCAGACGTCAGCGGCAAGACGAACAGCTATAACTACGTGAACGCGGTCTACAGCATGAGCCACCGTGAACAGTACGACGTAGGCGACCGCTATAACGGCATGATGTTCGTCTACGAGGAGGAGCTTCCGGATGAAAGTCTGGTGCAGCGCTACCGCTTCGCGGATACCGGCAGCTATGTGGAACTGGCGGATGTCTACCACGATTATCTGGCCGCGAAGCATCCGGAGCAGTTTACGCCTCTGGCGGATGAAAGCGCGCCGGCCGCGATCGAACTGCTGGGCGCGGTGGATAAGGTGGAGCAGGTTCTTGGCGTCCCGGTCGATAAGCCGATCAAACTCACCAGCTTTACGGAGGCGCAGGAGATCCTTTCCAATCTGCAGAACGCCGGCTTCGGGAATCTGTACGTCAAGCTTTCCGGCTGGGCCAACGGCGGTATAAAGCAGAAGCTGTTTACGAAGATCAAACCGGTCTCCGCGCTGGGCGGCACGAAAGCGCTGAAGTCGCTGATCAGCTACGCAAAAGATAACGGCGTGGAGCTTTATCTGGACGGCGTCACCGACTACGCCTATAACAGCAATATCCTGAACGGCTTCATCGTATTTACGGACGCGGCGCGTCTGGCGAGCCAGGAGAGGGTGGAGCTTTACGATTATTCGAAGATCACCTTCGGACAGATGGATTACGAAGATCCTTACTATCTGCTGAGCCATGAGAACATTGACAAGATGGCGGATAACCTGATCGGCTACGCGGCGGCAAACGGCGCCGGCGTATCCTTCCGGAATATGGGAAGCGAGGTCTCCTCCGATTTCGACGAGACGGACCTGCAGACCAGGCAGAAGCAGGTGGCCGTGCAGGTCAGCAAGTTCGAGAAGGCGAAGCAGGCGGGAGAGGGCATCATGATCAACGAGGGAAATGACTACGCGATGCCTTACGCCGACATGATCACGAACATGGACCTGGGCGGCTCGGAGTACACGATCCTTGACCGGATGGTGCCGTTCTACCAGCTGGCGGTCCACGGCTTCGCCAATTACACCGGCGAGCCTCTGAACCTGGTGCAGGATTACGAGAACGAACTGCTGAAGTCGGCGGAATACGGCGCGGGGCTGGCATTTACCTTCATGAAGGAGACCGCCTTCGCGATCCAGTCGACGGACTACACGAAGTATTTCGGCGCCGGTTACGATTCCTGGAAAGATAAGGCAGCGGAGATCTATAACCGCTATAACAGCGAACTCGGCCACACCTTTAACCAGAGGATGACGGATCATAAGTACCTGACGGATATGGTGACCTGCACCTCCTACGAGGACGGCACGAAGGTCTATGTGAACTACAGCTATGAAGATTACCGGGCGGAGGACGGCACGAACGTTCCGGCCAGGGATTACGTAGCGGTGAGACAATAAACGGATGGAGAAAGGAACGGTGAAGAATATGAAGAAGAAGAAAAAACCGGCAGGTCTTCAGAAACGGAAAGCCATATCCGGTTATCTGTTCATAAGCCCGTTTATTGTAGGCTTTCTGCTCTTTATGGTGAAACCTCTGTTCCAGTCGCTGTATATGAGCCTCAGTACGGTCAATGTCAGCACAAGCGGCTTTCAGCCGGTCTTTAACGGGATCGAGAACTACAAAAAGGCGTTTCTGATCGATCCGGATTTCAACCGGCTCCTGACGGAGGAGCTGGGGAAGATGGTGGTCAATACCATAGCGGTTCTGGTATTCAGCTTCTTCGTGGCGCTGATCCTGAACCAGAAGTTCAGGGGGAGGGCATTTGTACGAGCCGTGTTCTTCCTGCCGGTGATCATTTCCTCCGGCGTCATCCTGGGCGTGGAATATGACAATACGCTGCTGGCCGGCCTGCAGGAGACGATCCAGCAGAGCGCCAACAGCGACACCAGCATTACCGCCGCGATCGAGAACATCCTGGTGACCAGCGGCGTGGGAAGCAGGGTCTTCGAGACCGTATTCGAGGTCGTGGACGGCATTTACGACGTGGCCATCTCCTCCGGCATCCAGATCCTGATCTTCCTCTCGGCCCTGCAGACGATCTCCGAGAGTATGTATGAGGCGGCGGATATTGAGGGCTGTACCGCATGGGAGAGCCTCTGGAAGATCACCTTCCCGATGATCAGCTCCATGCTTTTAGTCAATGTGGTTTATACGATCGTCGACTTCTGTATGCGGACCGACAGTGAGGTCATGGAGATGATCACGGAACAGATGACTTTGTATCTGGACTACGGTTTCTCCTCCGCAATGGCCTGGATCTATTTTGTGATCGTCGGCGCGGCGATCGGCCTATGCGCGTTATTCTTGTCGAAGGTGGTGTATTACTATGAGTAAAGCGGCAGGTAAGATTAAGAAGAACAACAATTTCTGGGAGCGCAACCGCATGTCCGAAGGCTATCTGCTTAAGAAGACGGTCATGGGCATCTGCGTGCGGATCATTCGGGCCTTCCTGCTGTTCGGAATGTGCTTCCTGATCCTGCAGCCGATCCTGAACAAGCTGTCCATCAGCCTGATGAAGGAGAGCGATCTGTATAACCCGCTGGTCGTGAACGTGCCGCTGCATGTGACCGCGGCGAATTACCAGCTGGCCGCGGATTTCATGGGATACGGGAAGGCGTTTATGAACACCCTGTTCATCTCGCTGTCGATCGCGTTTCTTCAGATCGCGGTCTGCACGCTGGTGGGCTACGGCTTTGCGCGCTTTAAGTTCCCGCTTAAGAATTTCTGGTTTGCCTGCGTGCTGCTCATGATCGTGATCCCGCCGCAGACCGTCGCCACCTCGCTGCATCTGCATTTCCGGTTCTTCGATATCCTGGGAATCTTCAAGGCGACGACGGGATCCACGCTGAACCTGCGCGGTTCGGCGCTTCCGTACTACATGATGAGCGCGGGCTGCATGGGACTGAAGAACGGGCTGTATATCTTCCTGATCCGCCAGTTCTTCCGCAATATTCCGTTTGAACTGGAGGAGGCGGCCTATGTGGACGGCTGCGGAACGCTCCGGACATTTTTCAGCATTATGCTCCCGGACGCGAAGCCGATCCTGACATCCTGCTTCCTGTTCGCCTTCGTATGGCAGTGGACCGACGGATTCTATTCCTCGATGTTTTTGGGAAATGTGGAACTGCTCTCCATCCAGCTGACGAGGATCGCGGACCGGTTGGGACAGTATTTCCAGAATGTGCTTAAGATCCAGGGCGGCGCCAGCATCGGCTACACCAACTGCATCGTCGC
>CANREE010000154.1 GCA_947629545.1 uncultured Lachnospiraceae bacterium
TAATCTGATACATGGGAAACCAGAGCGCATAAAGGCGGCCTACCCTCCATTTTTCGGAGGGGCTAACCCTCCAGACGAAAGAAAGGAGGGCGTGCCAATGATTACATATTCTGATTTGGTTCAGTTTAGTATATTCATTGTAGCCCTTGTAAGTCTGTGTTATCAGATCTTCAGGGGAAAGAAATAGCCGCCACTACCTGCAATAGTGACGGCGGCCCGATAAGGGCATAACGCAACGATTATTTGGGGGTAGGCCGTGTGTCTCTGGCTTTCCCTCTGTAGCTATACTATAACATATTCTATGCATTTGTCAAATAGAAATTAATGCGATTCATCGAAAAGTAGAACTGCTTCACTGTAATTATACCGAATTCGGTGTAAAAACAGAGAGCTGAATGGGAGAATGCCAAGCCGAGATTCCCTCTCGAGTTGGCCTGGAGGTGCAAAAAATGCAGACAGTCATGGTGATTGAGGACGACCAGATTATCCGCGAAGAATTGACTGCTTTGTTAAAAAACGAGGGCTATCTGGTTCAGATCACGACCGAATTTGAGGCGATCCCGGAGCAGGTGGGTTCCATCCGCCCTGATTTAGTCCTTTTGGATTTGGGACTGCCCGGGCGCGATGGCCTTTCCCTGTGCACTGCGATACGAAAAATCGCTCCTATTATCGTAATCACCAGCCGCACCTCCAGTTTGGATGAACTTAAGGCCCTTAATCTGGGAAGCGATGATTATGTAACGAAGCCCTACAACATTCCCGTCCTGCTGGCCCGGATCAAAGCCGTTCTGCGGCGAAACGGCGGCGAAGCCGCAGAACCGGATATTTTAGAGACGGCGGGGCTTCGGCTCAGTCTGACAAGAGGAACCGTGACGGCTTCCGGAGGAACGATAGAGCTGACACGAAATGAATTGAAAATTCTGGCCCATCTGATGGCCCATGCCGGGGAGATCGTTTCGCGGGCCGACCTGATCGAGGCGCTGTGGGACAGTCAGATCTATATTGACGACAATACTCTCAGCGTCAACGTGACCCGGCTGCGGAGTAAGCTTCAGGAGCTGGGGATGCCGGACATCATCAAGACCCGCAGGGGAATGGGGTATCAGCTATGACGGTAAGAGAATTTATCTATGACCGGCTGGGCCGGATCATTCTGCAGATCGCGTTCCTTTTGGCGGTTTCCGCGTTTCTGTTTGCGACGGGCACACAGGCGGGCATTATTACGATTTTGCTGCTTGTGTGTCTGCTGGTTTTCACGCTGGAGCAGCTGACCGATTTTTGGAGAAGCAAAAAACGGCTGGATGAGCTGCAGGCGATCATGAGCGGATTGGATCAACAGTATCTTTTTGCCGAGTGCGCTCCGAAACCGCAAACTTTATATGAACGCAAACTGTTTGAACTGCTTCGCCTGTCCGGAAAGTCCATGATCGAGGCTGTTTCAGACGCGCAGGCCGCCGGGAGAGAGTATCGGGAGTATATCGAACGGTGGGTTCATGAAATCAAAACGCCGATCACGGCGGCCAAATTGATCTGCCAGAATACAGACAGCGATATAAGGCGCCGGCTGTCGCAGGAACTGGCGCAGATCGACGCTCATGTAGAGCGGGCATTGTTTTATGCCAGGGCTGAAAATCCGGAAAAGGATTTTATCATCAGAGAAACAGAGCTTTCCGCAATCTGCGAGGAAGCGATTCAGACCCACAGGACTTTGCTGATCCAAAACGGTATTCGGATAGAAACAGGGAATCTAAAGGAGATCGTCTATACGGACAGAAAATGGGCGGCCTTCATGCTGGGACAGCTTTTGCAGAATGCCGCCCGGTACCATGGAGAGGACCCCGTCATCACGCTGTCGTGTAAGAAATTGGGACAGCAAGTGCGGCTTGCCGTCCGGGACAACGGCATCGGTATTCCCTCCTATGAACTGCCGCGCGTTTTTGACCGGGGCTTTACCGGGAGCAACGGAAGAAAGCGGGGCGGCTCCACCGGAATGGGTCTGTACCTCTGTAAGAAACTGGCGGACGCGCTGGAAATCGGACTGCAGATCCAGTCGGAGCAGGAGGCGGGAACCTGTGTGACGTTCACCTTCCCGGCCAAGGCGAACCTTTCAAAAATGTAAGGAAAATCAATATCAATTCGATACAACCGGTTTCTCTTTTGTGCTATCCTGATGTGCAAAGGAGGCAGAGCTATGCTGCAGGTGCAAAATATCGAGAAATACTACGGGAGTAAAAACAATGTGACGAAAGCGCTGGACCGGGTGAGCTTTGAAGTGGCCGACGGCGAGTTTGTCGCTATCATGGGCGCGTCGGGAAGCGGCAAGACCACCCTGCTCAACTGCATTTCCACCATTGACACGGTGAGCGCCGGGGATATCCTGCTGGACGGAGAGAGTATCGCCGAGCTGCCCTCTGAGGAGCTTGCGAAGTTCCGCAGGGAAAAGCTGGGCTTTGTATTTCAGGACTTCAATTTGCTGGATACGCTGACGGTCGAGGAAAACATCGGACTGGCCCTGGCGCTCAATCACACGGATCCCGGGGCTGTGCGCAAACAGGTCCAGACGATAGCCTCCCGGTTGGGCATCGCGAATATACTGGGCAAATTCCCTTATCAGGTGTCCGGGGGACAGAAGCAGCGGGCCGCCTGCGCCAGAGCGATGGTGGCGGGCCAGTCTCTGCTTTTGGCGGACGAACCGACCGGGGCCTTGGACTCCGGCGCGTCCAAAAATCTGCTGGAGATCATGACGCAGATGAATCATACCATGGGGGCGACCATCCTCATGGTGACGCACGACGCATACAGCGCCAGCTATGCGGGGCGGGTTTTGTTCTTGAAGGACGGGAGGCTGTTCAATGAACTGCTCCGGGGAGAGCGCGGCCGCAGTGTGTTTTACCATGAGATATTGGATGTATTGGCCTTGCTGGGGGGTGATGTCAGTGACGTTATCTAGACTGTCGCTTCGCAACGCCAGACGGCAGGCTGGGGATTATCTGATTTATTTTGTCACGGTAGTCATGGTATGCGCCATGCTTTATGCGTTTAACTGTCTGGTGTTTTCGACGGAAATCCACAGGTTGTCCGGTCTTCTGGATAATATGATACTGATGATCGTGCTTGCCAGTATCGCGGTGGTTTTTGTCATTGGCTGGCTGGTGTCTTACACAACGGGCTTTATGCTGTCCCGCCGCAGCCGGGAGCTGGGGACCTACCTGCTGATCGGATTGGAAAACAAAGAGGTAGCCCGTCTTTTCTTTTTGGAAAATCTGTCGGTGGGCGGCGTGGCGCTGCTTTTGGGGATTCTGCTGGGCAATCTGGTCTATCAGGCGCTCCGGGCGATCCTGCTCACTATGTTCAGCGCCCCCTATACCTTTCGTTATGACTTCTCCTTAAAATCGATCGGGCTGACGCTTCTGTATTTTGCAGTCATCTATCTTTTTGCCCTGTTAAGGAGCCGGAAGCGCATTCGGAAAATGAAAATATATGACCTGATCTACTTCGAGCGGCAGAATGAATCGGAGATGGTTAAAAAGAGCCGGAACAGGCGTCTGCTGTTTGCCGCGTCCGTTGTGTTGGGCGTTACCGGAACATGTCTGCTGGTAATGGCAGACAATCTGCTGATCGGCGTGACCGGCGCGGGATGTATTATTTTCTTTATCTGCGGTTTCTTTACCAGCTTTTCCTCCGGCGTCCCGGCGTTTTTTGAGCGAAAGCCGGAACGGAAATACCGGGCGCAGAATCTGATGATTTTCCGCACTTTGACCAGCAAACTGGCAACAATGGGAATCGTTATGGCTGCGGTTTCTCTGCTCTTTACGGCCACCCTGCTTACCGAAGGGGCCGGAATGGTATTCAACGGAATTTTCCAGGGGCGGTTGGAACGGAACGCTTTTGATCTGTTGTTTGTTTCCGATCAGGAAAGCCATACGGATCTGTGCCGGAAAAATATGACTGAACAGTTCCCGCTCACCGCATACCGGCAGTACAGCCTCTATCCGGGAGGAGATGATTCTATCATTGATTATATGATAGAAACTGCTGGCTATCAAAGGTACGGCTTCGACCATGATTTCAACGAGTGCGCGATGATGACATTCAGCGATTATGCCGCCCTTCGGGATATGCTGGGATTGCCGGAAGCCGAGCTTCGGCCGGATCGCTATATTATCCACTGTATGCCATACCTGGAAGAGCCGCTACGGCAGTGGAAGGAAGCCATTTTATTAGACGGAAAGGCATTACTGCCCGGCGGAATCTATACGGAGCAGTTCGCGCAAAATATTTTGAATGGGAACGGACATCAATTCCTGCTTGTCGTCCCGGATGCGTATTGCGCCGGTCGTCAGCCCATTCGCTATTGTTTAGCCGCTATGACGGAGCATAGCATCACATCGGAGCAATATGAGGCGCTGCAGCTTTCCCTTGAGGAACGGGCGGCAGATGGAGTTCACACCCACGTAAATGGCCGGGATCTGCTGTATTCCAAGGCAGCCAATATTTCCGACACGGCCGCATGGTCTGCGATGAGTGTCTTTCCGCTGTTTTATCTGGCCCTGACGCTTGCCATGACCGCCGCAACGGTCTTGACCGTACAGCAGCTTAGCGAAGCGAGGCACTATCACTTTCAATTTGAATTGCTCCGCAAGCTGGGCATGGACCCACGGGAAATGAGGCGGGCGCTGTTTAGGCAGCTTGCGATCTACTATCTTATGCCGGTCATTCCCCCGGTGCTGATCGCAGTTCCGTTTATTCTGGATCTGTGCAGCGGAACAGAAAAGGGAACCCTGGTGGGCATGAACAGTCCCGCTGTGATTCTGGCGGTTTCGCTGGGGCTGTTTTTCCTGGTGTATTTGGTCTATACAGTCGTCGCCTATATCGGCATGAAGAAAAATGTGCTGCCGGAATAACGCTATGCCCGGCTGATTTTTGGACAAAAGCTAATCTTGAGAATGTTACCGCTTGCGTCGCCTCGGCGTTTGGGGTATACTGACAGCGAGAGGGCAGAGTAAGAACAGATCGAGGCCAAATTGGAAACGGATACAGTGGATGCGTTTTTTGAAATAAGGGGGAAAATATGAGTGATTTAAAAAAGAAAATCAATTACACGGTAGTTTGTGTTAATGAGTTTGCCAATAAATTTCATATAGCTTCAAGGGAGGCATTTATCTATCTTTATGATTATAAGGGAATTGAGTTTATAAAAGAACACTACGATATAGAGCATACGCTGAGCCTTGATGATGCTATTGAGGATTTGACTATGATTTGCAGAAATAATGGAGGTGGCTATTGATGCTGTTATATCACGGAAGTAATACAGATATAAAAGAGATTAACCTCGCTATGTGCAGACCATATAAAGATTTTGGACAGGGCTTTTATCTTACTGTTATGAAAGAACAGGCTGAGAAGATGGCTAGTCGTGTTGCACGTATTTATGGAGGATCGCCGGTTTTAAATAGATATGAGATCGACGACTCCTTTATGCAGACGGAAGGACTGAATATCAAGGATTTTGGAACAGAGACCTCGGAAGAATGGGCAAGGTTTGTAAGAAACAACAGAAGTAAGAAGTTCACTATTTATTCTGATCCGGAATGTAATTTTGATAATAAGTATGATATTGTTATAGGTCCAATTGCAGATGATGATATGGCACTTTTATTCAGGCAATATGAGAATGGCGTTATTACTTTTGATAATATGCTTAGCGGCATGATTTATAAGAAAACTACCAATCAGTATTCCTTTCATACGCAGAAAGCGATTCGTTTACTAAGAAAGGTGAGTGATTAGTCTATGGATAAAAAGCAACAGATGATTGAATATATGGTACAGGACATTGTAGAAATGCTTACGGAATCTCAGGGAATAGAATTTGACTCTGCCATGCTTACCATATATAAATCGGAGGTTTATGAGAAATTGTTGGATACAGAGACCGGACTATATCGTGAAAGTCCTGCATATGTATATGGACTGCTGCAGGATGAGCTTAATTTTGGACATATAGTGCAAACTGAGGTGTAACTTGATAATAACTGCATTCGAAACTCAGGTATTTATCGGGTTTGTTTACTGGCCGCCTGTCCTTTTGGGCGCAGCAGGAGTCTGCTTTTACGCACGGTGTAATAAAGAACCGACAAAATAGCCGAAAACAATAATTAAAGCAAATCGCTGGCTTCAAGTCTAAAATCGAATACCAGCCGCAAACCGGCGGCGCCGTCGGGCAGATAGTCTGAAAAGATTATCTGCTCTTTTGGCAAATAAGCAAAATCCATTCCCGTCCATACCGACACTTTCCTTATGGAGACCGAAGAAGCGAAAAGGAAATGATATCATGACCCCGATCGAGACTTTCACAAATGAATACCCGGGCCGGCTCTATTATTACGCTCTCAAAAAGACCGGAAGCGAGCAGGACGCCGCGGATCTGGCTGCCGACATCTGCTATGAGGCGGCGTGCGCCCTTCTGCAGGGACTTGCGCCGCAGGATCTGGACGCATGGGTCTGGGCCGTGGCTCGCAACCGCTGGGCGCGGTGGGCGAGGAAGAATTATTACCGCGCGCCCGGAACGGAGGATCTGGCAGACTACGCCGAAGAACTGGCGGCGGAAGACGACGTGGAGGCATCCGTCGTCCATGCGGAGGAACTGGCTCTGATCCGCCGGGAACTTGCGTTTATACGCACTGATTACCGGCAGATCCTGGTAGCGCATTATTTTGAAGAAATGAGCGTGGCCGAGATTTCGAGGCGCTTCGGTATCCCGATCGGAACTGTCAAGACGAAGCTGCAGAGCAGCCGAAGATTCGTAAAGGAAGGTATGAATATGGCAAAACAATTCGGAACAAGAAGCTTTCAGCCGGAGACATTCGGATTTGTCGCTTCCGGTAATCAGCCGGGCGGACTTCCCTGGAGCGCGATCCGGAGAAAGATCCCTGTCAACATCCTCTGCACCGCCCACAATAACCCATGTACGCTGGAGGAGCTGTCCATGGAGATGGGCGTCGCCATGCCCTATATGGAAGAGGAAGTGTCCCTGCTGGAAGATGGCGAACTGATCCGGCGGCTGGAGAACGGCCGCTATATCACGAACTTTTTCATTTCTCCGAAAGAGTGTCAGAATGAGATCAATGAGCTCTCCTGCCGGTTCGCGGAGGTGCATTACCGCGCTGTCTGGGAGCTGGCGGGAGAGGTCCGTGCCCTGGCCGCCGCCCGCGGCGCGTCAAACGGCGCGGTCCCTGCGATCGACGAGCAGATGTATTTCGCGTTCTTTGTTGAGCAGCAGCTGGGCGGAGATGTGCTGCCGCCCAACATTTTCGGCCATTTTTCACGGCGGGACGGCGGAGACTGGGGCCTGATCGGCCATGAGCGGGGAAGTGTCTGCCGGCTTGCCGGTACATTTTTCAATAATAACGGCATCGGCGACGGAGATCTTATGTGGGACGGCTATCAGGCGCATCCTAATTCCGGCTATGGGGACAGGCCCTACGCGCAGGACTGCCCGGATTATGGGACCCTGCGCTATCTGCGGGCGGTCGCCCTGGGCCGCGGGGAGAAGGAGTTCTCCGCGGAGGAATGGGCCGCTGTTGAGAATCTGCTGAATCAGGGCTTCTGCGTGCGCACAGAGAACGGAGGCCTTTCGGTCGCGGCGGTGCTTTTCGCGGACGGCGCGCGGGAGGAACTGCGAAAGGAGATTCGGGGTCTAGCGGCGTATCAGGCGCTTCTGGAGGCCGAGCGGGCTCACGTCGGGGACATCCGGGAGGTCGTCGCACGTTACAGCGTCCCGTATCTGGCGGACGATTTTGATTATTATGTGGCTATGTCCGTCGACGACCGGGAGATCTTTGCGCAGCTCTGGAAGGATAAGGGGCTTTATACCGGCGGGAAGCAGCAGTTCTGTGCGCTTATCTATCGGATCGATCAAATGTAGAGAGCCGGGCATACGCAAAAGCTGGAAGAAGAACGAAAGAGGGCTAAGGACAACGGCGGACTAACGGTAAACGAATACATTGAATTTGCGGATTATCAGGCACAAGCTGCCTGGTAATCCGTTTTTTGTGTTCGCCTTCAAAACACCATTCTTTTGTTTCATGCCAGCATACAGAATGTCTGCCGGCGCCGGTATTATTGCAGATTAATTTTAAGTAAATGTTTGACAAAAACCTGCAATTAAGATATAATTTAAGTAATTTAAGCAGTTGCCATGGCTTTAACAAATAAGAGAGCAGACGGAATGGGGGTTATTTATGGCAAAGGTTCGAATGCAGGATATCGCGGATCGGTTGGGAGTAAGCGCGGTGACCGTGCACAATGCGCTGGCGGGCAAGCGCGGAGTCAGCGATTCGGTTCGTGAGAAGGTGCTGAGCACCGCGAAGGAGATGGGATATTTTCAGGAGCGTCGCAATGCGGGCAGTCTCCGCAATATCGGAGTGATCATCTCGGAGAGATATCTGGCGAATTACACGACATTCTACTGGAAGATGTATCAGGAACTGATGATGGAGGCTTCGAATCTGAACTGCATGGTCAGCGCCGAGATCCTCAAATGGGAGACGGAAAAGAACATGCTGCTGCCGCGCTTCGTTGAGGAGAACGCGGTGGAGGGCCTGATCATCATGGGCGAGATCGGCAGGGAATATATCGATTTTCTGCGCGGCAGAATCAGGCAGCCGGTTGTCATGATGGATTTTTACTATAAGGAAGTGGCCGATGACGCGGTGGTTTCTGACGGCTTCTACGGCACCTATCTTCTGACGGAGTATCTTTATAACAAGGGCTTCCGCGAGATCGCATTTGTAGGCTCCATCCACGCCACCAGCAGTATCATGGACCGGTACTGCGGCTATTACCGTTCCGTGCTGGAACACGGCCTGACCTATTATGAGGAATGGCGGATGGAGGACCGCAAAGAGGACGGCGAAATCGTCTTAAAGCTGCCGGAACATATGCCGGAAGCCTTCGTCTGCAACTGCGATCTGGTGGCCAGTCATCTGATCGATCTTCTAAGGGAGAGCGGGTACCGTGTGCCGGAGGATGTCTCGGTGGTCGGCTTCGACAATTACCTGTATCCGGGACTCCCCAACCGGAATATCACTACCTACGAGGTGGATATGCGCGGGATGGCGAACGCCGCCCTGAAGAAAATCGTGCGGCGCATCGAGCAGCCGGACAGACGGCAGAAGCTCAGTCTGGTCTCCGGCTTCATCGTGGAGAAAGGAAGCGTGCGGCCGGCCGGAAGCGGTCAGTAAGCCGGAATCGTACAGAAGCGTGCGGCGGGCGGAACCGGATTTATTTTCGGATTTCGCCTGCTTTTTTTGTTTCTTAATCTGTCACAGATTTTGTTTCTGATTAATCTAGCATTAAGTTTAATCCATTCTATTTTATATACCCATGCGCCTGTAATCTCCCCGTGATCTGCCCGCAATTTCCGCGGCATGTTCTCAAATTAACGCCGGTTTCAAAATTTAATTCGTAGATTCTCTGCATAGACAGTGCATTTTCAACAAAAAACTTTCACACAAATATACAATGTGCTGAAAACCAACTTAAGTATTGACAAAACGAGTGGTTAAATATACAATTAATTATAAAGTTGCAATGAATTAATAATTAATAGGAGGAAGTGGAGGATGATGAAACGGTTACAGAAAAGCCAGACCTGTCTTTTCGCGGCCGGCGTCTTCCTCGCAGCCCTGTGTCTGAGCGGATTCGGCAGGAGCGGCATTACCGCCCGCGCCGCGTCGGACAAGTCCTTGGAGGACTACAAGGACGTGCTCAACTATACTGCTGAGTACCAGGACTATGAGGAATACCAGGCTCAGTACCCGGACAGCGTCTGGCCGGAAGATGTCTATGAGATCGAAGGCGGCGACTTTGTGCGCAGCGAAGGAAAAGAAGCGCCTGAGATCCTGACGGACTACATGGGCAGGACGGGGAAATCCGTCTATACCTATGATACCGGCATGGTCGAGTACCAGGTGGACATCCGCACATCCGGCATGTACCAGCTGGCGCTGACCTATTATCCGGTCGAAGGCAACGGTTCTTCCATCCAGCGCGGCTTCTTTGTGGACGGCGAGCTGCCGTACCGGCAGATGGCCGAGGTGGAATTTTCCCGCGTCTGGGTCAATTCCGTGAATGAGTGGGAATCGGATAATCAGGGGAATGATCTGAAACCCACCCAGATCGAAGCGCCGGAATGGGTCACCAGTCAGCTCTACGATGTGGACGGCTATGTGGTAGAGCCTTTAAGCGTCTATCTGGAGGCCGGGAGCCACACGATCACCGTTGTTTCTCAGAGGGAGCCCATGGTCATCGGCAGCCTGATCATTAAGAATGAGCCTGATACCTTAAGCTACGCGGATCAGCTTGCCGCCTGGCAGGCGGCGGGGGCAAAGGATACCGCAGGACGGACCATCGAGCTGCAGGCCGAGTACGCGCAGAAGAAATCGTCCAGCATGCTCTATCCGACACAGGACCAGTCGTCCCCTGCGATCCTTCCCTACAGCGCGCGGGCGCTTAAGAACAACACCATAGGCGGAAACGGCTGGAGCCATACGGGCCAGTGGATCGAGTGGGAGTTCGACGTGCCGGAGGACGGCTTCTACAATATTGCCCTTCACGCCAAGCAGAATTTCGTCAAGGGCATCTACGTATCCCGCAAGATCATGATCGACGACGTGGTTCCGTTCAGTGAGCTGAGCCATTACGGATTTACATACGACGGCGACTGGAAGATGATGAAGCTTTCGGACAGCGAAGGCGAGGCGTACCGCTTCTATCTGACGGCCGGCCGTCACGCCCTGAAGATGCAGGTGGTCTTGGGCGATTTTGCTCAGGTGGTCAGCGACGTGCAGAACGTGGTGACGAAGCTGAACAGCACGTACCGCAGCATTATCCGCATCACCGGCGTGGCGCCGGATGAGTACCGCGACTATCAGATCGAGAAGCGTCTCCCGACCCTGACCGGGAATCTGACGGAGATCAAGAACGATCTGGACGCGATCCTGGCGAAGCTGGACGCGCTGAATGTCCGGGGCAGCGAGGAAAATGTGATCATCACCATGCGCGACCAGCTGCAGGACATCGTAAAGGACACGGAGAAGGTGACCAAGATGGTCGGCGACTTTAAGACCAATGTCAGCGCCCTGGGTACCTGGATCTCCAACGCCCAGTCCCAGCCGCTGCAGCTGGACGCCATCTATGTCCTGTCCCCGGACCAGGGCCTGCCGAAGACGAAGAATTCGTTCTTAAGCAAGCTGGGTCACGAGTTCAAGAAGCTCTACTATTCCTTCATTGTAGATTACAACGCCATCGGCAACATCGCCGAGGAGGGCGAGGATTCCCGCACGATCACCGTGTGGGTCGGCAGTGGCCGTGACCAGGCCAACGTGATCAAGGCTTTGGTGGATGAGACGTTCACGCCGAAGACCAACATTAATGTCAATGTCATGCTGGTAGATATGAACACCCTGCTGCAGGCGTCCCTGGCCGGACAGGGCCCGGACGTGGCGCTGCAGGTGGCCAACGGCGGCGGTGCGGTGGTTACCTCCTCCACCGGCACCACCGGCGGCGGCAACGATCTTCCGGTCAACTACGGACTGCGAAGCGCCGCGGTCGACTTAAGCACCTTCCCCGACTGGGAAGAGGTGGCGTCGCGGTTCCGGGACAGCGCCCTGGAGCAGTTCTCCTTTGACGGTTCCCTCTACGCGCTGCCGGAGACCCAGAACTTCGAGATGATGTTCTACCGCAAGGATATCCTAAATGAGCTCGGCATCGAGGTGCCGAAGACCTGGGATGAGATGAAGGTGGTCATCTCGGAGCTGTCCAAGAACCAGATGAGCGTGGGCATGCTTCCGTCGGAGCTGACATTTACCAGTCTTCTGTTCCAGCACGGCGGCGAGCTGTACAACGAGGAGGGCACGAAGTCTGCCCTGGATTCCGAGGCTTCGATCAACGCTTTCAAGACCTACTGTGAGTATTACACCGATTACAAGCTGGACCGCGCGACCAGCGTGGAGCAGCGGTTCCGTACCGGTGAGTCGCCGATCATCATCGCCGACTACACGACCTACAACGTCCTGGAAGTATCCGCTCCGGATATCAAGGGCCTGTGGGGCTTCACCACACTGCCGGGCGTCGAGCAGGAGGACGGTACGATCAATAACATTTCCGCGAGCACCGGCCTGGCCTGCAT
>CANREE010000155.1 GCA_947629545.1 uncultured Lachnospiraceae bacterium
TCTTCTCCTTATCGAGTGGTTTTCGGATTGTAATACTGTCCATGTCCGATGGTAGCTTTCGTATAGGCGATCGCATTTTCGGGGCAAATGTGCAGGCAGCCGAGGCAGAGGGTGCATTCCGGCTTGTCCCATACAGGACGCCCATCCTTTATCGTGATTGCTTCCAGCGGGCATTGGGCCGCGCACATTCCGCACCCCGCGCACTTGTCGCTGACGGTGAAATTCTTCGTCCGGCTTGCTCTTTTATACGCTTTTTTCATCATCAGGAGCATCGGCGCAGGCCATTCCCCCTTCACCCGCACATGCTTCCTTGCGGAAATATCTTTCACGATCCCGTCAAGCAGCCCGTCCGCCCTTTCAAGCGCCGACCGCACATAATTCGGATCGGTGAGATCGAAGTTCGGCACCCAGTTGTCCACCGACTGCAGCAGGAAATCCGCATCCTGCTCCCTGCCTGTCTTTTTGCGAAGGATCTTCGCGATCTCGTCCGCGACATTCCCATAATGAAAACCGTATGTATCTACCGTATAAACATAGTTGCTGCTGTCGATCCGGATCTCTGCCTGTTCGAGGAAATCCGCCGCAATGGACGGCAGGACGCCAAAATAGGTGGGCAGAACAAGCCCGAGAGATTCGCCCTGTTCAGGCAGGATCCCATAATCTCTGTTCTGACAGGCATCACCCAGCGACATGGCCCAATCCTGGGTGTTTTCCGCGATCTTTTCCGCTGTATATTTACAGTTACCCGTAGATGAAAAATAGAGAATCATTTCACATTGCTCCTGATCCAGGCCTCAATATGGTCCGCGATCACATCATTGTTGAGATCCTGGAACATCATATGGTCGTTTCCGTAGATCCCTTCATCCGGCAGGCTCACGACCGTACAGACGCCGCCCTCCGCGGTATACGCCTCACCAAACATATCGGCGGAGGATTTCATCATGGTCCACATACCGGCGGCCGGAACATCCGTATATTCCATCCCGATATAATCCCCGTAGTAGAATGCCACCGGGATCTTCTTCTCCACGAGCTTCTGATAGGCTTCCGTCCCCTGCATGGGAGCCATCCCCGGTTCGATCGCTATGATCGCCGCGATATGATCCGTATACAGGACCGTGTCCCATCCGGGAATGCCGCCCTGTGAATGGGTAACGAGGATCGAATCCTTCCCGGTCTTTTCATAAGCCTTATCAATGGCAGCCGCGACCGCCTGTGCGACCACGGTACTGTCAATGTTCTGGTCGCCGTTTGCCGAATCCATACCCGTATCCGGTGTCATCTGCCGGAAGAACTGATCCAGCACATCTTCTCCCTGTGGGAACTGGGAGTTCTCATTGTACGTAAAAGCCCCGTCAATATAGGTTCCGATCCGGAACTGGGTGTACCACGTCTGGTCGGACGGCTCCGTACTGATGGTTCCCGCAACGGAGGTCTGTCCGGCCTCACCGCGTCTCGGCTGGTCGATCAGGAACACACTGTGGCCTTTTCTCAGGAACAGATTCGACCATCCCTCCCTTCCGTCCGGCGTCGTCATCCAGCCCATCCGGGACTGGCCGTATCCGTGCAGGAATACCATCGGAAGTCCGGACTCCTGCGCCGGGATCTGGTAGAGCACATTTGCGTGATCCACATGCGACGTAGAGCCTTCCCGCGACATATAATAATTGGACACATCAAATGTCCCGTCCGACTGGATCACGGTACCGCCCGCGGAAAACATCCCCTGCTCCGCGATGTTAAGGACGCCTTCCTGGTCCGCGCCGGCGCCGGCCTGTACATCTTCGGCCGCGTCGGTTTCTGCCTCTGTTTCAGCGGGCGCGCTTGTCTCTGGAGCCGCGCTTGTTTCTGCAGCTGTACTTTCTTCTGCAGCCGCGCTTGTTTCTGCGGCTGTACTTGTTTCAACAGCCGTACTTGTCGCTGCGGCCGCTCCTCCATTTCCGCAGGCGGTTGTCATACCTGCCATGGCTGCAAGCAAAAGTATCGCTGTCCATCTGTTTCTTTTCATCATGAAATCCCCTCCCGTCATTAATCAATATTTTCCTGGGGCAGCTGTGCGTATTCCTCGTCCGAAAGGATATCAAACCACTCCACATCGGATCTTTCCGGATTCGTGTTGACCGCGATGTGCGCGAAGCTGGTATCCGCGCTGCCGCCATGCCAGTGCTTCACTCCCGGAGGGCAGAACGCCACATCGCCGGGATACAGCACTTCAACCGGCTGCCCCTCTATCTGGTGATACCCGATGCCGTCGGTGGCGATCAGGATCTGGCCGCCTTCGTGGGTATGCCAGTTGTTGATCACGCCTGGTTCAAATACCACATAGTGCATTTCCGGCGCACCCGCCGCATTATCGCTTCCGATGATGGATGAGAGATAAACAGGGCCGTTGAAAGTCGACATGGAAACTGCTTCTGCCGCCCGCTGAAAGAGAAAGGCATTGTCCTCTCTCGTCACCCGTCCGGTGTACTCTTCCGTTTCCAGATTGTCGTACCACTCATCTGTGACCTCGCCGCTCATGGAGCCTTCCCCCGCCCCGCCGCTGTAATGGGAATCATAGATCACCATTTGGGAAAACCAGCTGTCCGGCGCAGCCCCATGCCAGTGATTGACTCCGGCAGCGCACTCGACCACATCCCCGGGCCGGAGGATCTGGGCGGGTTTTCCTTCTTCCTGGTAATATCCGATCCCTCCGGTAGCCATGATGATCATACCTCCGTGGGTATGCCAGCTGCTCCTGGCTCCCGGTTCGAAGATAATGTGATTGGTCTGCGGAAAATTGTAGACTTCCTCATTGGAAATCATTTGCCCCAGATAGGCATTTCCGGTAAAACCGGGCACGGCGGTTTCCGTGCCGGTCTGGAAGGGAAGATCCGCTCGGCTGGTCACGATATCCGGATCCGCCTGGAGTTCTGCTTCCGGGCCGGATTCCGATACCGGCTTGGATTCGGATACCGTCCCGGATTCCGATACCGTTCTGGATTCCGATGCCGGTTCGGATTCGGATACCGTCCCGGATTCCGATACCGTTCTGGATTCGGATACCGTCCCGGATTCCGATACCGACTCGGACGCGGTCCCGGCATCCGCTAAAGACGACCCGGAACCGGCGCATCCGGAACATATAGAGATCACAGCTATGACAGCCAGCAGAACCGCCCTGCTTTTATACTTATTCACCAGCATTTCTCATTCCTTTATCTGCCAAAACGTCCATGCAGCGCCCGGACGAAATTCGGGTCGAAATGGTTGACGATCTCGCTGTGGCCGATGTCAAGGGGCGCAATCGCTGCCATCTCCTCGTCCGTGAGACTGAAATTCCAGATGTCGAAATTCTGCTCCATACGGTTCCTGTGGGTGGATTTCGGGATCACGGCAACGCCCCGCTGCACGTTCCAGCGAAGGGCGACCTGCGCCGCGCTCTTGCCGTACTTTGCGCCGATCTCCGTCAGTACCGGGTGAGTGAAGATCCCGTGCTTGCCTTCCGCAAACGGGCCCCATGCTTCCGGCTGTACTTCATATTCTTTCATGAGCGAAAGCGCGTCCGGCTGCTGGAAGAACGGATGCAGTTCTACCTGGTTCACAGCCGGCATGACCTCCACCGTTTCACAGAAATCCGCCAGCACATGGGGATAGAAATTGCACACGCCGATGGCGCGGATGCGGCCTTCCTTGTAGAGTTCCTCCAACGCCCGCCATGCGCCGTAGTAGTCGCCCATGGGCTGGTGAAGAAGGTACAGGTCAAGATATTCCAGCCCCAGCTTTTTCAGAGATGTCTCAAACGCCTTTTTCGCGCCCTCGTAGCTGGAATCAGACACCCACAGTTTGGTGGTGATAAACAGATCCTCCCTGCAGGCCCCGCTCTTTTTCAGGGCCGCGCCGACCGCTTCCTCATT
>CANREE010000156.1 GCA_947629545.1 uncultured Lachnospiraceae bacterium
CGTATCGGTACGTCTCCCATTATGCCCGCTCAGATGCTGATGGATCTCTGGCCGAAGATCCACGAGCATTGCGCCGATGTGAGCTTCAAGCTGGTCCCCTTTGAAAACACCTCGGACAATGCCAGAGAGATCCTGAAGAATCTGGGACAGAATATTGATGTTGTCACCGGTTTCGTGGACGAGCTTTTGATGAACCAGCGGAACTGCCGGGGGCTGCTGATCGAAAATGAGCCGCTTTGCTGCGCGGTGTCCATTTACCATCCGCTGGCGGCCAAAGAGAAATTGACAGTGCAGGATCTGTACGGCCAGAATCTGATGATGATCCACCGGGGCTGGTGCCGGCATATGGACGATCTGCGGGACGATCTGACGGAAAACCATCCGCAGGTCAATCTTGTGGATTTTGATCTGTACGATGTGGGCGTTTTCAATCGGTGCGAAGAAAATAAAGATATTCTTGTGGTCATCAGAAGCTGGAGCATGGTGCATCCGCTGATGAAGGTGATCCCGGTAGAGTGGGACCATTTCATGCCGGTTGGGATTTTGTATTCTCCCCAGCCGACGGAGGTTGTCCGCCGTTTCCTTTCCGCGCTGGAGACGGTGCTGGCCGACCCTCGGTAGTAACCTGCAGTTATAACTGATCAACGAATCGAGACTTCTCCAGAAGCCTCGTTTTTTTTATAATAACGGCATGGAGTGGCGGAATGAACTGCATCCGAAAGGAGGGCGATACCTATGAAACAAAACGCTGCGATATGTCTGATCTGTTTGCTGTTTGCTCTGATCGTGCTTATGACAAGTGCCTGCGGGAAAATGGATTCCGGTGCGGAGACGCATCCTGACGGGGAATCTCACGGATCTGCTGCGGAAATATCCGGCGCGGCTTCTTTCGAAGCCACAGACAGTACAGAAACCAGTCATGCATCCGCAGATAACGGAGAAACAGGAGTGAGTGACATGGAAATACCACAGACCGGCTGGACTGAAGCGGTTCCGGCCCGATACACACAGGCGTCCGACAAACCGGGAAACGTCGTCCGCCTCGATTATGAATCCGAGGATTATGTCCGCAACGGCAGCACCATCACCAAAACCGCCTATGTTTACACGCCCTACGGCTACAAGGAGGACGACGCCGAAACGCGGTACAACATTCTCTATCTCATGCACGGCTGGGGCGGTCACGCAGGAGAGTATTTTGATTTTACGGCGACGAAGAACATGTTTGACAATCTGATCGCGAACGGTGACATTCCGCCGGTTATCATCGTATCAGCCACCTTCTACAACGAAAACAGCCGTACGGATTTTTCAAGTTCCATTCAGGAATTCCGGGCTTTCCATCAGGATTTTGAAGATCATCTGATGCCGGCGGTAGAGGGTCAGTTCCATACCTATGCGAAGTCCACGTCCCCGGAGGATCTGGAAGCCTCCCGCGACCACCGGGCGTTCGGCGGTTTCTCCCTCGGTTCGGTGACGACATGGCTCCAGTTCTGCTATGACTACGATTATATCCGCTGGTTTCTGCCTATGAGCGGTTCCTGCTGGTACTACGGCACCTACGGCGACTTCCGCTTTGAGGACAACGTGGATTTCATCGAACAGCTTGTGGAAAATGAAAACCTCGGCGAGCGCGGGTACTTCATCTATTACGCCGTCGGCACCGAGGACGTGGTCAAGAGCCAGTCGATCAATATGGCGAAGGAAATGCTGTCCCGGGAGATCTTCACGCCGGACCATTATGTATTCTACCAGAAGGACGGCGGCTACCATGATTTTAACGCCGTGCAGGAGTATCTTTATAACGCGCTCCCGCTGTTTTTCCGGGACGAGAGCGGGGACTCCGGGATCGGGCAGGCTACAAGTCAGCCTTTTACAATCGGAACCGCCATCTCGGATGTAATCAATGACCCGGCTTTCGGCGACTATGGACGTCTGATCTTCCCTGTGGATTCCGGATATTACAGCGGCAGGACGCTGGGCGACCTCCGCCTGACATGGTACTCGAACATCGACCCGGACAAGACGGTGGAGATCGCAAATTACATGAAAGCTCACGCGCAGGCGGGCGAGACGATTTTTTACGATATTTATACGGATGAAGAAAAAGCGGCTGATCCCGAAAAGGCAGATACGGGACTGTTCTTTTTCAAAGGCAATCCCGGCGAAAAGTTTGCCGTATGTAACGCCGGAGGCGGTTTTGCCTATGTCGGCGCGATGCACGACAGTTTCCCTCACGCGCTGGAACTTTCCAAGATGGGCTACAATGCCTTTGCACTGATCTAACGCCCCGGCTGGGACACGGCCATGGAGGACCTGGCGCGTGCGGTCAGCTTTATTTTCGAACATGCGGAGGAACTGGAAGTGGACACGGACTGTTACTCCCTGTGGGGCGGTTCGGCGGGCGCACGGATGGCAGCCGACGTCGGCTCTTACGGTACGGCCTATTTCGGCGGAGACGATCTGCCGCAGGCGGGCTGCGTCGTCATGCAGTACACGGGTCACAGCGAGTGGCAGAAGACCGACCCGCCCACCTATGTGTGTGTCGGAACCAGCGACGGCATTGCGAACTGGCGCACAATGCAGCGCCGGACCGAGGC
>CANREE010000157.1 GCA_947629545.1 uncultured Lachnospiraceae bacterium
AAAGAGCGAACCGACGATAAAGGAAATGAATCGTGGTTTTCGGCGGTGATCCGCTATATAGAAGAATCGCCGTATGGAAAGACGCAGGGATCAGCCGGCTTGGGAGGACTGATCGAACATCTGGAGAAAAGAAGGAGGCTGGAGCATCGGATTATGGAGGAGGTTTTTCTGGAAAATTCTGTAAAGATCAAGGCGAAAAGCTATGATCCGATGACGATCCCCTGTTTTGTGCTGAGATGAGTCGGGAGTTCAGGGGGTGCATTTGCCGTTCCCGATCCGGACAGATGTCCACCATTCTTGACTAGTACACATAGATACTGTATAAGCTCAAAAATATAAAATAATAAACATCAAAAATATAAAATGAAAAACCTCAAAAATATAAAATAAAAAGCATCAAAAATGCAAATTAATATTGACTGAACCCGTTATAAATACTATAATAAAGTAAGAGTATGTGATGCAGGGGTACGAATTATGGAAGAATACTTACCCAGAGTAGTAGATAAGGAACTTGATCTTCGTTTGGCGGCCTTTGGAGCTGCTCTGATTATCGGACCAAAGTGGTGCGGAAAGACGACCACGGGTGAGCAAAAGGCAAAAAGCATTCTTCGTATGCAGGATCCGGACAGACGCGAAGGATATCTTGCCGCGGCTTCCGCAAAACCATCGCTTCTTTTAAAGGGTGCCAATCCACGGCTGATCGATGAATGGCAGGTAGCACCGGTTTTGTGGGATGCCGTAAGAACAGCGGTAGACCAAAGACAGGAAGAAGGATTATTTATCCTGACGGGATCTACTTCTGTGGACAACAGCAGGATTATGCATTCCGGTACAGGGCGTATTTCCAGAATGAAGATGTATCCGATGAGCCTGTTTGAATCGAAAGAATCGAATGGGACAATTTCCCTTAAAAATCTGTTCGATGATCCTGGGATGGACATTGATGGGATTACCTCAGGGCTTTCTATTGAGGAACTGATTTTTGCCGCTTGCCGCGGAGGCTGGCCGGCTTCGCTGAGGCGGAAAAATGATGCTGCGAAACTTTTGATTGCAAAAGATTATCTGAATAATATCTGTGAATCGGATATTTCGACTGTGGACGGCGTGCAGCGGAATCCGGCATGGACCAATCTGATCTTGCGTTCCTATGCCCGCAATGTTTCCACATTGGCTAAAAAAGCAAATATCTATAAGGATGTGGCGGCCAATGCGGATAGTATGACGCTTGCGACGATGAATGCTTACCTGAATGCTTTGGAAAAACTTTTTGTAATTGAGGATATTGACGCATGGTGTCCTGCTATCCGATCAGCGACGACGATCCGTGCAGGGGAAAAGAGATGTTTTACCGATCCGTCTATTCCGGTAGCCGCGATGGGACTGTCGCCGGGGTATCTGCAGATGGACTTAAAAACATTCGGTTTTATTTTTGAAAATCTTTGCATCCGTGATTTGAAAGTTTATTCCCAGGCATTGGGTGGAAAGGTGTCATATTATCATGACCGTTATGACTTAGAGGCGGATGCAGTCCTGCATTTGGATGACGGCAGATATGCGCTGGTAGAATTCAAGCTTGGCAGCCGTGAGATCGAGGAAGGCGCGAAGCATCTGTTGGAAATTGCAGGTTTGGTCAGAAAATATAATGAAAAGGAAACTCAGGTACCGCTTCGGGAACCGGATCTGCTCATGGTCATTACCGGTGGTGAGATGGCATATTCCCGTGAAGACGGAGTTAAGATCGTGCCAATCGGCACTTTGCGGGACTAACTTTTCAAGTAGGCATGAATTTCTCTTGTAAAAAAGTATAAAGAGGTATAAAATATAAGAAAAAGTATAAATAGTTATAAAAGCATATAAAGACAAATAAAAAGTATAAAGAGGAGATCTCCCATGCAGAACCCTTTTACAACTTCATTCAGCAAAGCGCCGGAATATACCTATATTGCGACATCGAAGACTACGGAGATTCTGGATAATTTCGGCTATGAGAATCCTTCCGAGTCTGTGTACAAGATTACCGGGGTCAGAGGTTCCGGAAAAACAGTGATCCTCGCGAAGATCGAGGAAGAACTGCGGAGCGAAGAGAATAAGGAGAAGGGCTGGCTCGTTTTCGATCTGAATCCCGCCAGGGATATGCTTGGCCAGATCGCGGCGATGCTTCACAAAGAAGGCTTTGGTAAGAGCGATACGAAAACTGCGGGTATTACTGTCTCCGCCACCGTTTTGGGAAGCGGGGGAAGCTTTGGCTATTCGTCAGAAAAAGAGAACGAATTTTTTGATATCGGCGTGGAAGTGGAGACCATGCTTCAGCAGGCGCAGAAAAAGGGAAAACGGATACTTGTCGGCATTGACGAGGTATCCAAAACCACGGAAATGATAAAGTTTGCCTCAGAATATGGGAGATGGCTGAGAGCGAGTTATCCGGTATATCTTGTATGTACAGGGCTTTATGAGAATATACAGGAAGTCAGCAATGTGAAGAACCTTACGTTTTTCAGGAGGGCGGCAACAATCAAAACGGAACCGCTCAATATGGTACGAATGTCCGAAATGTATAAGAAGCAGCTTTCTGTTGACAGCCGTGAAGCCTGTGAAATGGCGAAATGTACGAAAGGATATGCCTATGCGTTTCAGCAGCTTGGCGTCTTGTACTTCAAAAAGAAAAGCGAGGAGAGCCTGTCGGACATCCTGCCGGATTTCAAGACGGAACTGTTTGCCTATTCCTATGAGAAAATCTGGGAGGAAATGACGGAGGCGGATCGTTTTTTAGCGTCGCTTCTGGTAGAGAAAGGTGAGTACAAGCGGGAAGAAGTGCTTCGCCTGATGGGCGGCAGAGCGGGCAATTATTCTATGTACAGGGACAGGCTGCTGAAGCGCGGCATTCTGGAAAGCCGTCAGGCGTATGTATCGCTGGCGCTGCCGTATTTCGCAGACTATATCAAAGAATATTGTCTGTGAGACGGCGGAGGCATACGATAACTTGTGGGAGACAGACGACATAACGCGTACCGTTGATTTAGCGCGCAGGTATTTTGCGGGAGAGAGCACCGGGCATCCTGTGTGGGAGATCGCAAGCGACCGGAAGGCCGTGGCGGTTCGCGATGTGTCTGAGTATTTGCTGAGCGAAACCAGTCAATTGAAAGGAGTCCGTCCATGCTGACCGTGATCCTCTGCGACGACAACGCCCGGGAGCGCGAATATCTGAAAAGTCTTGTCCTCGGCTGGGCGTCGGAATCCGGAACGAAACTGACTGTGCATGAATTCTCATCGGCGGAGGAACTTTTGTTTTCCTATTCCGACTGCCCGCCGGATATCCTGCTGCTCGATATCGAGCTGTCCGGGATGAATGGCGTTGAACTGGCGAAAACGCTCCGCGCCCGCTCGGACTTTTCGCAGATCATTTTCATCACCGGCTACCCGGATTTCATCGCCGACGGGTATGACGTTTCGGCCCTGCATTATCTGTTAAAACCGGTGCGGCCGGAAAAGCTTTTCGAAGTCCTGACCCGCGCGGCCGAAAATGTCTCCAGGCTGCAGCGCGCGGTGGTGTTCAAAACCGCTGACGGTATCGAGCGGCTGCCTGTTGAGACGATCATTTACGCCGAGGCTTTTTCACACCTCGTTTCCTTTGTCTGCGCCGGCAGAATCTGCGAGGTCCGCTGTACCATATCGGAAGCCAAAGCCATGTTAGGAGAAGGTTTCATCCAATGCCACCGCTCCTACATTGTTGCGCTGAAATATATCAAAACGGTCGGCAGCAGGGACATCCTTCTCGACAACGGCGTCCGCCTTCCCGTGTCGCGGCAGCTTTATAAAGAAGTGAAAACGGCGTATCTGAGCTATTACGGCGTGATCTGAAGCGTCGCCGAACAAAACGGCCTGATGGAAAGCATGATCTGAAACGGCGCCGCGCAAAACAGCCTGAGGCCTGATCAGAGACTGTATAAGAGAAGCGCCAGGATTGGGGAGGAGCAAGCCATGAAGCTTTTTGATCTGTTTTTCGGAAAAATGCTGGACCGCAGGATCGCGGAGTACCAGTCCGATCTGATTCAGAAACACGTTTCTGAGGTCGAAAACGTCTATAAGACCATGCGCGGCTGGCGGCACGATTATCACAACCACATTCAGGCCATGCTGGCATTGACCGACAGGCCCGATGAGATCAGGCATTATCTTCTCTGCTTAAGCGACGACCTAACTGCTGTCGACACCGTGATCAAAACCGGCAATGTGACCCTCGACGCGATCCTGAACTCGAAGCTTTCTCTGATCAGGAACTCCGGGATCGAAGTCAGCGCCAAGGCGGCGGTGCCTCAAAACCTTCCCATTTCGGACATCGATCTGTGCGTCATCATCGGAAATCTTCTGGACAACGCACTGGAAGCGTGCCAAAGTCAATCGGACGAAGCGGAGCGATCGATCCGGATCTTTATCGGTGTATTGAAAAATCAGCTCTACATCTACTGCCGGAACACGTTGGACGGCATACCGAAAAAGCTGGGCGGAACCTATCTGAGTTCCAAGCGAAAAAACGGGCGCGGGATCGGACTGATGCGGATCGATTCCATTGCCGCGAGGAACAACGGCTTTGTAAACCGTCAGCACGACGACGGAATCTTCGCCACAGAAGTCGTCATTCCGCTTTCGTGACACAGCCACGCCATTCCGTGACGCAATCCGCGTCATTTTTGATACCGTTCACGCCAAAATCCCCGAAGATCTCTGACCGTGCTATAATGGAAGCTGTCAGAGATCTTTTTTCAGGAGGACATCATGAACCAGAAAGAGAAGAAAACGCATCCGCACATAGTTTCAAATATACTCTATGCGCTTAAAAATATCTGGCGGTGGGACAAGCTTTACTATTTCTTTTTCCTTCCGCAGATACCGCTTTTGGTGCTTCTGCGCCTGGCAGAGCAGTATTTTCCGAAAATGCTCATCGACAGCGTGGGCCTTTCGAGATCTGCCGGGCAGATCATGGCTCTCGTGGCGGTCTGTTATTCCACCCTTTGGGCGCTGTTTCAGCTCCACCGCTTTTTCAAGAACAGAGTCGAGATGCGGCAGTACTGCTTCTCCTCAAAATATCAGGAAGAGATTGCCGCGAAATTCATGCGCACCGATTTTTCCAACACCGACAATCCCGCGATCAACATCAAGTACCAGAACGCCATGAACGACGCCTGTTCCGGAAGCTGCGCCGGAGAATTTATCTTCGACTCGATCCTGACTCTTTTGACGAACCTTCTGGGAATTTTCACCTACGGCGCACTGATCATAAGCGTTTCGCCGCTGATTCTGGTCCTTTTGTTCCTGTCCGCATATATCACCTATCTTTTCGGAAAGCTGCAGAGGGACTATGTTGAGAAAAATAAGGACAAATGGGCTGCGGCCGACCGCAAAATAGGGTATCTGGAAAGCTTTTCGGAAAAACTGGACCACGCCAAGGATATCCGTGTTTACGGGATGAGCGGATGGCTCTCGGGACTTCTTAACGGCTGTCAGCGGGAGCGGTTTATGTGGGAAAAACGGATCACGGCCAGAGGATTCTTAAGCGGAATTTCAAGCGCGTTCCTGACCTTTCTGCAAAACGGTCTCGCCTACGCCGTGCTTATTTACCAGGTACTGGAGGGCAGACTCGGCGCCGGTGATTTCGTATTCTGCTTTGGTCTGATCACCGGCTTCTCGGCCTGGCTTAACGGCATCGGCGGTCTCTTTAACGACGTGATCGACAAGGCCGTGCGGATCGGCTATTACCGGGAATACTTCGCGGTGCCGGATCATTTTAACCACGGCGAGGGCTGTGCGCTGCCGCAAGAAGGCGACCTGCCCCTTAAGATCTCTCTCAAAAACGTGTCCTACAGTTATCCTTCCGAAGACGGTGAGATCCTCGCGCTCTCGGATATCAGTCTGGACATCCGGAAAGGGGAAAAACTGGCCATCGTCGGCGAAAACGGCGCGGGAAAGACCACCCTTGTAAAGCTGATCTGCGGGCTCTACTATCCCTCCCGCGGTGAGATCACCGTCAATGGCCGCGCGATTTCCGAGTACAACATAGACGAATATTACTCCATGTTCTCAGCCGTTTTCCAGGACATCTACCTGCTGCCCATCACCATCGCGGAGTTTATCTCCTCAGGCGGCGGAAAGCCCGACCGCGGCCGGATCATGGCCGCCATCCGTGCCGCGGGACTTGAGGCCAGAATCGAATCGCTCTCCGATGGGATAGATACACATCTGATGAAGGGGATCTTCGACGATGGTGTCGACCTTTCCGGCGGCGAGAAGCAGAAACTGATGCTCGCCCGCGCGCTCTACAAGGACGCGCCGATGATCGTTCTGGACGAACCGACTGCGGCCCTGGATCCCATTGCGGAAAACGAACTCTATATGAAATACAACGCCCTGACGAGAAACAAGACGTCGGTCTTCATCTCACACCGGCTGGCTTCCACCCGCTTCTGCGACCGGATCATTTATCTGGAAAACGGAAGGATCGCCGAATGCGGGACCCACGACGAACTGATGAAGCTGGGCGGAAAATACGCCTATATGTTTGACCTGCAGAGCCACTACTATAAGGAGGATCTGAGCGATGAAGCAGTTTAAGGAACGAATCGGGGCCTTCCGCCAAAGCCCCAATGTCAGGGCGCTTAAAATGTGGCACAGCCTGTGCCCGCAGTTTTTCCCCTTAAAGGCCGCAGAAGCGCTCTTTGGCAACCTGTTGCCATATTTCAGCCTTTGGTTTTCGGCGGAGATCATCAATGAACTTTTAGACGGAAGGGACAGAAACCGTCTGATCGCCCTGATGCTTATAACAGTAACCGGCAATCTGGCGATCTCTGTCGTTACGCATATATTAAACCGCGCCGCCGGTCACGCGAATTACCTTCTGAACCAGCGGGAATCGGCGGCGTTTATGCGCAAAACCCTGACTCTGGATTATCAGGATCTGGAATCACCGGATGTGCGTCAGCTCAGGCGGAAAATTACCGAGAACGGGAAGATCAACGGCTACGGCAAGGACCTTCTGATCAACATGATCTGCTGGGCCATGGATGAAACCGTGAATTTTGTGCTCTCCCTGTTTTTAAGCATTGAGATGCTAGTAAAAATTTTCACGGCAGGCTTCAGTGTCCGGGCTTTGGGATTTGTGGCCCTTCTTCTGGCGGCTTTCGTCCTGCACACACGCCTCATGGCCGTCTTTTCCGAAAAGACGAGCAGACTTGCCGACGACATCGGCAAAACCATGCTGGATGAAAACCGTATCGAAGGCGGCATCGACGTCTACAACATGGGCAAGGACATCCGCCTCTACCGGCAGGACGCCATCATATTGAAAATCAAAGAAAAGCTCCTCGACGCCCACGCCGAAGTGAACAGAAAATACTATACCTTCCAGTACATCACGGACGCGCCGATTTTCGCGGGCGAATACTTCGTCGAGGGGCTGGTATATGCGTTCGTCGCCATGTACGCCTTAACCGGCGTTTTGGGGATCGGAAGCATCGTGAAATATTCCCAGTATATCAGCAATCTGTTCAACAGTGTGGCCATGTTTTTCAACATCAAACCGAACATTGACAATAACACCCGCTTTATGGAAGAATATCTTTCGTATTTCGATATCCCCAACCGGATGTATATGGGAAAGATCCCGGTGGAGAAGCAGTTTTTGTGCGACGGAGGCGAAAATGAGTATGAGATGGAATTCAGAAACGTCAGCTTCCGATACCCGGGCAGCGACGAATACGCGCTCAGAAACGTCAGCATCAAATTCAAAGTGGGAAGCCGGCTGGCGGTCGTGGGACAGAACGGAAGCGGCAAGACGACGTTTATCAAGCTGATGTGCCGCCTCTACGACCCGACCGAAGGAGAGATTCTCCTAAACGGCGTGAACATTAAGAAATACGACTACGCCGAATATCTGCAACTGTTTTCGGTGGTGTTTCAGGACTTTAAGCTGTTCTCCTTCCCTCTGGGACAGAACATCGCCGCCTCGGAAGCCGTGGATGAAGCATTGGCTGAAAAATCGCTGGCAGCGGCGGGATTTTCCGGGCGGCTTAAGAAAATGCCGGCGGGCCTCGGAACCTGCCTGTATAAGGATTTTGACGAAAACGGCGTTGAGATCTCGGGCGGCGAAGCGCAGAAGATCGCCCTCGCCAGGGCCCTTTACAAGGGAAGCCCGTTCATGATCCTGGACGAGCCCACGGCCGCCCTCGACCCGATCGCTGAATTTGAGATCTACCAGAGCTTTGACAACATCGTGAAGGGAAAGACCGCGGTCTATATCAGTCACAGGCTGTCCAGCTGCCGCTTCTGCGACAGGATCGCGGTGTTCGACATGGGAAGGATCGTGCAGACAGGCTCCCACGATACCCTCTGCCGCGCTGACGGCAAATACCGCGAACTCTGGCATTCGCAGGAACAGTACTATGTGTAAGACAATCAGCTCTTGTTTTTCCAATAGAACTGCTTGATTATAACACTGGAAAAAATTATAATGAGGGTATCATATGAGCAGTTGTTGTATTGATTGGAGAATACGAATATGAACCTGAAAATAGCGTTTTTACAGATCCTGCCGGGCAAGAGTCTCGATGAGAATTTTTTGATTGGAAAGAAGGCCTGCATAGAGGCAAAGGAAAAGGGGGCGGATATCGCTCTTTTCCCGGAGATGTGGAGCGACGGCTACGATCTGCCGCAGGACTATGACAGATTAAATCATCTTGCCATTAAGAAAGAGAGCGCCTTTCTGAACGGTTTTCGCAATCTTGCGTCAGAACTTAAGATGGCGGTCGGGATAACATTTCTTGAAGCGCACAGGCCGAAACCGCTGAATTCCGTTATCTTTTTTGATCGGGCGGGCAGGGAGATCCTTCACTATTCCAAGGTGCATACCTGCGCGTTTGATCTGGAGAAAGTGCTGGACGGCGGGGATGATTTCTACACCGCGGATCTGGACTTAGGAAGGGGAACCGTAAAGATCGGCTCGATGATCTGTTTTGACAGGGAATTCCCGGAGAGCGCAAGGATATTGATGTTAAAAGGGGCGGAACTCATCCTGGCTCCCAATGCGTGCCCGATGGAGATCAACAGACTGTCCGCTTTGCGGTCAAGG
>CANREE010000158.1 GCA_947629545.1 uncultured Lachnospiraceae bacterium
TCTGTCAGTCGACGGAAATGTTCTGCCTGACGCTGGAAGAACGGGTGGGGTACGCCCGGTTCGTGAAGGAGAAGGCGGCCGGAAGGGTGCCGGTCATCGCCTCCGGGCACATTTCCGATTCGTTTGAGGATCAGGCGGAGGAGCTTAAGGCTGTCGCCGCGGCCGGCGCGGACGCGGTGATTCTGATCACCAACCGGCTGGCGCGGCAGGATGAGAGCGACGAGGTCTGGATGGCGAATCTTGAGCGGCTTCTGGCGGCTCTGCCGGAGGACATCAAGCTGGGCTTTTATGAGTGTCCCTATCCGTATAAGCGGCTGCTGACGGCGGATATGATCCGTAAATGCGCCCGCACCGGCCGGTTTTATTTCCTGAAGGATACCTGCTGCGATATCGGGCAGATCCGGGAGAAGCTGAAGGCCGCAGATGGCACGAACATGAAGCTTTACAACGCCAATACCGCCACCCTGCGGGAGTCGCTTCTGTCAGGCGCGGCAGGTTACAGCGGCGTCATGGCGAATATGCAGTGCCGGCTCTACGCCAGGCTCTGTACGGATCCGTCCGGCAGCCGGATGGAGGAGCTGTCCGACGCGCTGACGATCTGCGCGCTGATCGAGAGGCAGGTGTATCCGGTGAACGCGAAATATTACCTGCAGCGGTGCGGGCTTCCGATCACGACGGTGACCCGGACGAAGGACCGGGCGCTCTTAGACGACACGGCAAAGAGCGAGGTGGAGATGCTGGGGCGGATCACGGAGCGGCTGCTGAGGAGATATTGCTGAAGCGGCAAAGCGCTTTTTTGGAGGTTTTACGGTTTTTATGAATGTACCAGACAGTTTTATCCGCGCGGCGGGCCGGTACGGTATCCGGAAAGAAGATATCGTCTTCACGGCCGCCGCGGATCTTGATATGGAATACCGTTTCGCGGACAGTATCGCGGCGGTTACGAAAGAGCACCTGATCTTCGCGGCGTATCCGTACCGGGAGAAGAGGGAATACCGCTTCGGCGGCTACAGCGGCTGGCAGATGGAGGATACGAAAGAGTTTGAAGAGCCGGCGCTCCGGCTGTGGGAGCTTCAGCGCGTGGAGCGGCTGGAGGTGATCCGCGAGGTCAGCACCGGCGTACTGATGGCGGTGATCGACGGAACGGAGAGGTGCCTGTGCCATTTCTCCAACACCCGGATGGAAGTTTTCCTTCGGATCTGCAGGATCTTCGGCAAGATCAGGAAGGGAGAGGAGATCACGCCTGAAGATCTGGATGTGAGGAAAGGCCGGGAGTGCTGCCCAAAGTGCGGCATGATCTATCCGGACCAGGAGCGGAAGGTCTGTCCAAAATGTATGGACAAGAAATCGATCCTTCTGAGGATCCTGTCGTATTTTAAGCCGTATAAGCCGGAGCTGGCGGTGATGATCTTCTGCTATCTGGGAACCGCGGTCTTAAACCTGACCTGGCCGTACTTAAGCGGAACCATTCTCTACGACCGTGTGCTGGCCCGGGACGAGAGTTTTCTGGCGCTTCTGCATCTGCCGGCGGGACGGTTTGTAACCGCCCTTATCATGCTGGTGATCGCCATCGTCGTATCGAAGGTTGCGCTCCAGGCGCTTGGCATCCTGCAGGGCGTGATGACCGCCCGGATCGCCCCGGAGGTGGTTGCCACGCTGAAAAGCCAGGTGTTTGATTCCATGGGGAGGCTGTCGATCAGCTTCTATTCCAGAAGGCAGACCGGAGGCCTGATGACCAGGGTCTCGGACGACGCGGAAGAGATCTCCAGCTTTTTCATCGACGGACTGCCGTATATATTCATCAATGCAGGTATTCTGCTGGCGACCGGCATCATCATGCTCTGCTTAAATCCCCTTCTTGCCGTTGTATCCATGGCTCTCATGCCTGTGCTGGTGGTCATGAGTGCGAAAATGATGCCGCATCTGTGGCATTATTACGGCAAGAGGCACCGGGCCAACCGGCGCTTAAATTCTCAGATGAACGAGAATTTCACCGGCGCCCGCGTGGTGAAGGCGTTCGGCCAGGAAGAGCAGGAAATGGTCCGCTTCTCGTCTAGCAACAAGCGGGTCCGGGGCGCGGAGCTTGATCTGGCGCGCTATGACAACAAATTTTACGCGCTTTACGCCGCTGTGGAGGACACGCTGAGCTTCCTGGTGTGGGCGGTCGGCGGCGCGCTGATCATCAGCGGCTCCAATATGGAAGTCGGCATGCTTCTGACTTTCTCCGGCTATGTGGGGCAGCTGCAGGGACCGCTGGAATTCATGTCCAGGATCGTCCGCTGGTACACCGACTGCATGAATTCGGCCCAGAGAATGTTTGAGATCATCGACGCCGTGCCGGAGGTGAAGGAGTCGCCGGATCCGCTGCGGCCGCAGAGCCTGCGGGGTGAGATCGAACTGAAACATGTGACCTTCAGCTACGAGTCCCACAAGCCGGTATTGAAGGACGTCAGCTTCCATGTAAACGCAGGAGAAGTCTTCGGCATCGTGGGCCGGTCCGGCTCCGGCAAATCGACGCTTGTGAACCTGATCTCCCGCCTCTATGACACGGAGGAAGGCGAGGTGCTGGTGGACGGCGTGAACGTGAAGCAGTACGGCTTTAAGGAACTTCGCAAAAATGTGGCCATGGTGTCTCAGGAGACCTATATTTTTATGGGGACTGTGGCGGAAAATATTGCTTACGCCCGCCCCAATGCCACCCGGGAGGAGATCATCCGGGCGGCGATCCAGGCCAATGCCCATGATTTCATCTGCCGGATGCCGGAGGGCTACGATACGATTCTTGGTTCCTCTCGGCGGGAGCTGTCCGGCGGTGAGAAGCAGCGGATCTCTATCGCCAGGGCGATCCTGGCGGATCCGAAGATCCTGATTCTGGACGAGGCCACGTCCGCCGTGGACACGGAGACGGAGCTGGCGATCCAGAAGTCGCTGGAACGGCTGGAGAAAGGTCGGACGGTGCTGTCCATCGCCCACAGGCTGTCGACGCTTCGCAACGCGACGCATCTGATCGTGCTGGATGAAGGGAAGATCACAGAGTCGGGAACCCATGAGGAACTGCTTGCGAAGAAGGGAACCTATTATAAGCTGAGCGAGCTGCAGACGAAGGCGCTGGCGATGAGAGGAATCGAGTAAAAATATTGTGCGGAGAGAAGGAAATAGAAAGAAGGGATCGATATGCCGCCAATGAGAGAACAGGAACACCAGGATCTGTTGAACTTGCGTGAATTTGATGAAGAAGCGTTGAAAAAAGAGTCGGAGGAGCTTCTGGAAATGCGTCTTCTGACCCGCGACAACGCCCGGTTCGCCCGGACGGGAGGCGGATTCATTTCCCTGAAATACGGGGAAAAGGAGTATTCCCGCGTCGGGGTCTATCTGACGTTCCCGCTGACGGAGCCGGATGAATTCATCTCGATCCGGGAGGCGGACGAGAAGGCGAAGGAGATCGGCCTGATCGGGAAGCTGTCCGATCTGGACAAAGACCAGCAGGAGATGATCCGGGAACAGATCCGTCTCCGGTATTTCATGCCGGTCATCGAGAAGGTGCTGGACGTGAAGGACGAGTACGGCTACGCCTACTGGAACGTGACCACCGGCTTCGGGGCCTGCCGCTTCACCACCCGGATGAGCGGCGA
>CANREE010000159.1 GCA_947629545.1 uncultured Lachnospiraceae bacterium
TTGTTTTTCTTGGCGTAGTCGTTGAACGTCTTCGTCAGCGCGTTCTTAAAACCGGTCAGATGCGTTCCGCCTTCCGGAGTGTTGATATTGTTGACAAACGTATAGATATTCTCCGTGTAAGCGTCGTTGTGCTGCATGGCCACTTCCACGTAGACATTCTCCCTGGTTCCTTCACAGTAGATGACATTCTCATACAGAGGCGCCTTGCCTTTGTTCAGGTATGTGACAAACTCCTGGATACCGCCCTCATAGTGGAACGTCTTCTCAATTTTTTCCTCACGGTCGTCCCGGAGAGTGATCTTTAAGGCCTTTGTCAGAAACGCGGTCTCCTGCAGACGGATCCGCAGCGTATCGTAGTCGTAGACCGTTTCCTCAAAAATCTCCTTGTCAGGCATAAATGTGATCTTCGTGCCGTGCTGATCCATCGGACAATCCCCGATGATCTCCAGTTCGGACGCGACTTTTCCACGCTCATAGCGCTGATGATACACTTTTCCTTCGGTATAGATCGTTACCTCCAGCCATTCGGAAAGAGCGTTCACCACGGAAGCGCCCACGCCGTGAAGACCGCCGGAAACCTTATATCCCCCGCCGCCGAATTTGCCGCCGGCGTGAAGCACCGTGAAAACGACTTCAACCGCGGGAAGGCCTGATTTCTTCTGGATCCCTACGGGAATTCCGCGGCCGTTATCGATAACCGTAATGGAATTATCGCTGTTGATCTGAACGTCGATCTGTGTGCAGACTCCGGCCAGCGCCTCGTCGACGGAATTATCCACGATCTCATAAACCAGATGGTGAAGACCTCTGGCAGACGTACTTCCGATATACATACCGGGCCTTTTTCTTACGGCTTCCAGTCCCTCCAATATCTGAATTTGGTCAGCTCCATATTCAGCACTCATTCAATTAAGCCTCCTGTTCATTTTCGCTGGTTACTGTGCCTTCCACGACACGGTATATCTTATCGATCCGGAACCTGTGGCTTAAGAAATCCTCAAGCCCTGTGCATGTGATCATGGTCTGGATGTTCTCGATTCCTTCCAGGAGGTGCTCCTGGCGGCTTCCGTCCAGCTCCGACAGCACGTCGTCCAGAAGAAGGACCGGATAATCCTTCACAACATATTTGACAAGCTCGATCTCCGCCAGCTTAAGCGACAGCGCAGCCGTTCTCTGCTGGCCCTGGGAACCGAACCTGCGGATATCGATTCCATTTACAATAAAACTCATATCGTCCCTGTGAGGTCCGACCGTCGTAGTTTTTAATTTTATGTCAACTTCACGGTTTTTCTTTACCGCCGCTTCCAGATCGCTTATTTCTGTATCCGGCTCATAGGACAGGTTCAGTATTTCTTTTTCTCCTGACAGTTTCCGGTGAATTCCGATAATGATATCGTTCAGCTTCCGGATAAATTCCCGGCGGAACCGGATCACCTGACTGCCATACTGAACCAGCTGCATATCCCATACGTCGAACATATTCTCATAATCCGGATGAAACGGCAGTTCTTTTAAAAGCTTATTTCTTTGAATGATCACCTTATTATACCGGATCAGAGCATGGACGTACAGTTTATTCAGCTGGCAAAGTTCCATATCGATGAATCTGCGCCGCTCCGCAGGACCATTCTTGATAATATTCAGATCCTCAGGTGAAAAGAATACCACATTAACAATGCCAAATAGTTCACTTGCTTTTCGGATCGGAACTCCATTAATCGCTACGCCTTTCGCTTTATTCTTCTTCAGGTGCATATCGATGCGATAAGGCACATCCTTTTTTCTCACATTCAGCTTGATATGAGATTCTTCTTTATCAAACTGTATGATCTCCCGATCCCTGCTTCCGCGGTGGGATTTGGTCGTGCAGCATACGTAAACAGCTTCCAGAATATTTGTCTTACCCTGAGCGTTATCTCCATAAAGGATATTCGTGCCGGGACTTAAATCCATATGTAACTGTCCGTAATTGCGGTAATTCTCAAGTTCTATGGATTCTATCATCATGGCCGATCACGCCTCGATCCTAAATATCTTCCCTTCATACTCCACCAGATCGCCATTATGCAGTTTCTTCCCTCTCTGGTATTCCGTCTGACCGTTCACTCTCACCAGACCATTTTGGATCGCAAGCTTGGCATCCACACCGCTGTCTGCAAGACCAACCAGTTTTAATACCTGACCAAGCCTGATAAATTCATCGCGGATTCTTACTGTTTCCATCTCCAATCTCCTCAGACAGAAGCGACATTAAAATTTACCGGAAGAATCAAATAAATATAATTCTCATTTTCATCTTTGATAAAGCACGGAGACTTCGGATTCATCATATACAGATCCACTTCCTCGTCATCAATGATGCGCAGCGCGTCTAACAGGAACTTTGGATTAAATCCGATCATCAGGTCATTACCTGTCTTGCGGATCAAAAGCTCCGCATTCATCGTTCCGAAACTGGAATTCATTTTCAATTGCATCACACCGTCGGTAATGTTCAGAATGATCGGTTTCTTGTCATTTTCACGAATCAGAATGCTTGCCCGATCAATACAATCCAAAAATTCCCGGCGGTTAACAGTCACTTTCGTCGCGTAATCACTGGAAAGCATCTGCTCGATTCGGAAGTATTCTCCCTCAATGATACGGGACACCACGACAGTATCGTCAAATTCAAAAAGGATATGATTTTTGCTAAAATAGATCAGTACTTCTTTTTCACTGTCTCCGCTTAGAATCTTACTGATCTCACTAAGAGTTTTACCGGGAACAATAACTTTTATATCATCATAAGAATCTTTTAACGCCACATTTCTTATAGACATTCTATGACCGTCCAGAGAAACTACCTTCAGAACATCCATATGTACCTGAAACAGTTCGCCTGTCATCATTTTATTGCTGTCATTAGGAGATATGGAAAAAATCGTCTGCCCTATCACTTCTTTTAAGCTGAATTGCGACAGGCACACGTAATGATCCTTCTCGATATAGGGAAGATAGGAAAATTCCTCACCGTCCCTTCCCTGAATATTAAAGACAGAATTATCGCAGGATATAACGGTATTATATCGCGCGTCTGATTCTATAATGATCGGAGAATCGCCTCCGGAAAACTTTCTGACGATTTCTGAGAACAATCTGGCATCCAGAGCGATTCTGCCTCCATCCTCGATGGTTCCCTCCACCTTTGTTTCAATTCCCAATTCCATATCGTTAGCAGTCAGCTTAATCTGGCCGTCCATTGCATCGATCAGTATACATTCCAAAATCGTCATGGTTGTCCTGGAAGGCACTGCCTTTAAAACGATATTAATGGCGTTCTGAAGATCGTCTTTTTGAAATGTGAGCTTCATAATTGTTGATAACTTCCTTTCATGGTTGATGGTTATATATGAAGTATATGATTAAGTACGTTTCAGAAGAAGATATCGTAGGAAATGGGGATAAGTATAAAACCCTGAAATTCCTTGTCATTACTTATGAAAACGCTACTTATATCCTGTGGAAAATCGTTCGCATGCGAAGGATAATTTCGAAATCATCCACACCGGCTTTCCGGGTTCAGAATGAAAAATGAAAGTATCCACATACTCAACGCAGGTTTCCACAGGTCAGTGTGAAAGAATTTTCTTTCGGAGGACGTCGACTGTATTCGCCAGTGCAGAGTCGTTTTTAATTTCTTTGGAAATCTTGTCCCGTCCATGGATAATCGTCGTGTGGTCACGTCCGCCTAAATATTGTCCGATCACCTGAAGAGAATCACCTGTCATATCCTGACATAAGTACATGGCGATCTGTCGCGGATAAGCAATCTCCTTATTTCTTTTCTGAGAGGAGATATCCAGTGTTGTGATGCCAAAATGGTCTGCCACTACCTGAATAATCAGTTCAGAGGTAATTTTCCTTTCTGAGCCGGGAGATATGATGTCTTTTAATGCTTCCTCAGCCAGAGCGATATCGATTTCTTTATTTTTCTCAAGTTTGGAAAGAGCTACGATCTTTGTCAGCGCCCCTTCCAGTTCACGGATATTGGACTTGATATTGGTAGCGATATACTTGATCACTTCATTATCAATATTATATCCTTCCAGATCTTCTTTCTTGCGAAGAATAGCCATTCGGGTCTCATAGTCCGGCGGCTGGATATCGACAGTAAGTCCCCATTCAAAACGGGAACGAAGTCGCTCTTCCAATGTTACAAAATCTTTCGGCGGTTTGTCGGAAGAAATAATAATTTGTTTCTTCGACTCATATAATGTATTAAATGTGTGAAAGAATTCTTCCTGTGTACTCTCTTTGCCGATGATAAATTGGATATCATCGATCAGAAGCACATCAATGTTGCGATATTTCTCACGAAATTCGGTCGTTGATGAATTATTTTTATTTCGAATGGCATCGATCAGTTCATTTGTAAACTTTTCCGACGTTACGTAAAGGATTCTGGCGCTGGGGTTATTCCTTAATATAAAATGGGCGATCGAATGCATAAGGTGTGTTTTGCCAAGCCCTACACCTCCGTAAATAAAAAGGGGGTTATACATTTCGCCCGGGGATTCAGCTACTGCTAAAGAAGCGGCGTGGGCAAAGCTGTTATTAGGCCCTACAACAAAAGTCTCGAAGGTATAGCGGGGATTCAGGTTTGCTTCCTGAATTACTGCCTGATTTACATCTGTGGCAGCAGTCTGGATCAGATGTTTACCGCCGGCATGTTTATCCGTGGAGGAGACTTCTTCTCCCGTCACCAGTTCAATGGTACACGAAAAACCGGTGATTTCCGCGATGGACACCTGAAGCTGTTTTTCATATCGTTTTCGGATAATTGTTACATAATGCGGGCTGGAATCCGGTACGAGTATCTTCACCGTATGATTCTCAACAGCATAGGGCTTTAAAGGAAGCAGCCATGTATTATAGGAAGGTTCCGATACATCATATTCTTCCCGAAGATGAAGAAGGATTTCCTCCCATTGCTTTTCCAGTTGTTCAAGCATTTTTTTCTCCTAACCTATCGTGTAAGACTGATTTATAGGCACACCACTCTTCTGTCTATTTTATAATAAAGAGAAGATTTTTGCAATGGAAAAGTAAAATTGTTTGTGGATAACTATATTTCCACAAGTTATCCACAACTTGTGGATAAGTTAATAAAGATAATGTTGACGAATAAGCTCCATTTCTATATAATGCATTTGTATTGCATTGTATCTTTTTAAAAAGAACAGTAGCAGGAGGTAAAAATGAAAATCGAAAAAAAAGATACTCTTTGGACGACCAGTGTCGCACTTATGGCTGCAATTGTGATCCTTTTGGCGAATACGCCTCTCGGGATGATCCAGCTTCCCATTATTAAGGCGACAACTGTACACATTCCGGTGATTATTGGAGCTGTTCTTCTGGGGCCGCTCGCCGGTGCGATTTTAGGGGCTGTATTTGGAATATGTTCAATGATATCCAATACAGTGACTCCCAGTCTTCTATCATTCGCCTTTTCTCCGTTTATGAGTACAACAGGACTTGCAGGTGCTGTGAAAGCATTGTGGATATCTGTCGGATGCCGTGTACTGATCGGCGTTGCAGCCGGATGGTTGTGGATATTGTTGAAAAAGTTAAAAATGAATCGTTACGTGGCACTTGCTGTGACAGGTTTTGTCGGATCAATGACCAATACTGTGACAGTTATGGGAAGCATTTTTCTTCTTTTGATGAAGGAATATGCCGCTGCCCGAAATGTAGTCGGTGCGAAAGAAGTGTTCGGATTAATTATGGTAACTGTTACATCATCCGGAATCCCGGAAGCGGTCGCAGCCACGATTCTTGTGGCGGTGATCGGTTCCGCACTTTTGATGGCTTTATCCAGAATATCCGGGTATAGGGAATAAACCATATATAGTTGAAAAGAATACAATCAATACAAGTTCTGGTATCGGTGATTTTCTTTAAAATTACCGATACCATTTTTATAAGAATTTACTTGACTTTAGGAATTTCCTTCTATATAATTGTAGCGATGTTTAATTTAGAATAGGTCTGAAAGAGGAGGTGTTAAACGCAATGAAAATGACATTTCAGCCTAAGAAAAGACAGAGGGCAAAAGTTCATGGTTTCAGGGCCAGAATGAGCACTCCGGGCGGAAGAAAAGTTTTAGCTGCGAGAAGAGCAAAGGGAAGAGCCAGATTATCTGCTTGATTAATTGTGCGGGGAATCTGCTGACGGCGGCTTCTCCTGTATAATGATGTAGTTAACAGGCCGCAAGAAATTGTGGCCTTATTTCATTTAAAGATGGAAAACATAATACAGGGCAGCCGAATTTCAATATTGTGGAGGATGCATGAAGAAATTCCCTTCAATTAAGAAGAACAGTGAATTCCAGAAGATATACAGAAGCGGAACTTCTTATGCTACTCGACTGCTGGTTATGTATGTAAGACAGTCGGAGTACCCAATTACCCGGATTGGAATATCAGTCAGTAAGAAAGTAGGGAACAGCGTGGTACGTCACTGTATCACCAGACGGATTCGGGAAATATTTCGATTACACAGATCAGAGACAGAATCTGGATTAGACATCATCGTCGTCGCAAGACCGGCGGCAAAAGAATCAGATTTCAAAAAACTGGAAAGTGCTTATTTGCACTTATGCGGACTGCATAACATCAGAAAGGAACCGAAGTGAGATTGGTATGGTGAAGAAGTTTTTGATTCTTTGCATCAGAGGGTATCAGATATTTTTGTCTCCCCTGAAAGTCAATTTTCACTGTATTTACACGCCTACGTGTTCTCAATACGCCATTGAGGCACTGGAAAAGTACGGCGTGGTGAAAGGATTATGGTTGTCCATACGGAGAATATTAAGATGCCATCCGTGGGGCAGAGGCGGTTATGACCCAGTTCCGTAAAATGAGGAGGTAATGGTTTGGATTTTTTAGTACTGACTAAGGTAGGCGGACCGTTCGGCGTGATTGTTCAGGTGCTTGGCTGGATCATGGAGATCCTGTTTGCCTTCACGAACCTGTTCGGCGTTGTAAATATTGGCCTGAGCATCATTCTGTTTACGATTGTGACAAAGCTGATCCTGTTTCCCTTATCGTTAAATCAGCAGAAGTCCAGCAAGATCCAGGCTGTCATTCAGCCGGAGATTCAGGCGATTCAGAAAAAGTATAAAGGCAAGAACGACAACGAATCAATGATGAAGATGAACGTGGAGACCAGGGCGGTCTATGAGAAGTACGGAGCTTCGATGACCGGCGGCTGCCTCCCGCTGCTGATCCAGTTTCCGATCATGATCGGTCTGTATCAGGTTATCTATAAGATTCCCGCATATGTGGGCATGGTCAGGGAATATTTCGAAGCGATTATGGCAAAAATGCCGGCTGACTTCGCGACGAACGAAGTCTTTCAGGCTCTGGCCCAGAAACAGGCACTCGGTAATGCGGATTTTTCCGACGCGGATAAAGTGGTCGATCTGCTTTATAAACTGACCAGGGCGCAGTGGACCGAACTGGCAGGCGTATTTCCGCAGATCAACGATGCCGTGATCAAAACCGGTGAAAACGCGATCGAAGCTGTTAACCGGATGCAGAATTTCCTCGGAATCAATGTCGCATATACGCCGATGAACGTAATTACCGGATTTTTCGGCGGCAATGAAGAATTCGGGATTATGGCCTGCGTCATGGCTATTTTGATTCCGATCCTCTCCGGCGCGTCTCAGTGGTACTGCACGAAACTGATGACAGTGAATCAGCCGCCTCAGGCGGATGATGCTCCCGGAGCCAGCATGATGAAGTCCATGAATGTAACGATGCCGATCATGTCGCTGGTATTCTGCTTCACGCTTCCTCTGGTCATTGGTATTTACTGGGTGGTCAGCAGTTTGTTCCAGATGGGCCAGCAGATTTACATGAACAATTATATGTCGAAAGTCGATATCGATGAATTAATTCGTAAGAACGTGGAGAAGGCCAATAAAAAACGTGAGAAAAAAGGTCTTCCTCCCAACAAGCCTACCACAATTGCTCAGGCAATGAAAGCAATTCAGGAGGCTGAAGCGAAAGAAAAAGCTGAACAGGAAAAGAAAGCCGCGAAGACAAAGAAGATTGTCGAAGATTCTACAGCATACTATAATCAGAACGCGAAACCCGGAAGTTTGGCGTCGAAAGTTAATATGGTTCAAAAGTATAATGAGAAACATGAGAAACATTAGGGAAGGAATCATCATATCAGGAGGATATTATGGATGTAACAAGAGTTACGGCAAAGACATTGGATGAGGCTATCATAAAGGCGGCCATTGATCTGGGAACGTCCAGCGACAATCTGGAATATGCGATTGAAGAGCAGAAGTCTGGTATTTTTGGTCTGGGTAAAAGTGTTACAATCAAAGCGCATAAAAAGTCAGAAGGTGATCTGGATGACTTGTACGCAGCAGTGGTAGCCGGTAAGGAAGTGAAAAAACAGGCAGAGACTGTTTCAAGACAGCAGCCGGCAAAGGATTATGTAAAGCCTGCTCCCAGAAATGAATTTAAAGATCAGAAAAAGGATGAACAGAAAAAAGAGCAGCCCAAAAAGGAGAAAAAGGATAATCGTAAAGAATTTAAGACTGAGTTTAAAACCGAATCCAAATACGAAGTAAAAAGCATGAAGGGCAAAGAGAAAGAACCGAAGAATGCAGAAAAGGAAGCTCCTAAGAAAGAGCAGAAATCTGTCCAGAAGCAGGCGCCGAAGCAATCTCAGAATCCGAGAGATTTCCAAAAGAATAATCAGAGAAATTCTTTTAGGGAGGTTGTAGAAGTGGACAGAGAAACACTGAAGATGGAAGAAGAAAAACGTGCAGAAAAGGAACGTGACCGTAAGGAAAATAAAAAGCCTTCTAATATCGAAGAATGTAAGAATGCAGCCGTAAATTTCCTGACTCAGGTATTTGCCGCAATGGATATGAAGGTGAATGTAGATGCGGTTTACGATGAGGAGGAAGTTGAACTGATCGTAAATCTTTCAGGCGACGACATGGGTATTTTAATTGGTAAGAGAGGACAGACGCTGGATTCTCTGCAATATCTGGTAAGTCTTGTGGTGAACAGGCAAACAGAAGGATATCTGCGCGTGAAACTCGATACTGAGAATTACCGGGCCAGAAGAAAGGAAACTCTGGAAATTCTAGCTAAGAATATCGCTTATAAAGTGAGGAGGACAAGGCACAGCGTATCACTGGAGCCGATGAATCCTTATGAAAGGCGTATTATCCATGCGACACTTCAGAACGATCGGTATGTGGTTACCAGAAGCGAGGGCGAGGATCCTTATCGTCATGTAGTTGTATCACTAAAACGGGAAGTAAGAGATAAAGACCGCAGAGGTGGATACAGCAGACATAACAGTCAGAATATACGGAATATTCAAAATGACCAGACTACACAGGACGGCCAGAAAGAAGACAGTGCACAAGATTGAGTGAAATGCTCTCAAAAGGGCCGGAATCATTCCGGCCCTTTTGAGTCGACAACATTTTTTGTTTATTATAAAGGATTAGTCGGGAGAACAGGATGGGTACGGATACGATAGCGGCAATTGCTACGGGACTGACCAATTCCGGAATTGGAATCGTGCGGATCAGTGGGCCGGATGCATTTACTGTGATCAAAAATATATTTGTAAGAAAAAACGGCGCGGCAGCAGATGTCGAGAAGTCTCATACGGTGCAGTATGGTTATATCTGTGCAGATGGTGAATGCCTGGATGAAGTGCTGATCCTTGTGATGCGTGGTCCTCACAGTTATACAGGTGAAGATACGGTTGAAATCGACTGCCATGGCGGTATACGAATGATGAGAAGGATTCTGGAAACAGTTTTGACCCATGGAGCCAGAGCGGCGGAACCAGGAGAATTTACGAAAAGAGCGTTCTTAAACGGTAGGATCGATCTGTCACAGGCTGAAGCAGTGATCGATGTGATTAACGCAAAGAATAATTATGCATTGAGAAACTCTGTAAGGCAGCTAAATGGCAGAATGTCAGAGAAGATAAAAAGTCTTCGTGAAGAGATCCTTTATGAAATTGCGTATATTGAATCAGCATTAGACGATCCGGAACATATTTCTTTGGATGGATACCGTGAGAAACTGCAGAAGAAACTTATTGACATCATCGGGCAAGTAAAGATATTGGTTGATTCTGCGGAATATGGACGGATCGTGGAAGAAGGAATTCGTACTGTGATCTTGGGTAAGCCAAACGTTGGCAAATCATCCCTGATGAATGTCCTTTTGGGAGAAGATCGTGCCATTGTGACAGAAATCGCCGGAACAACAAGAGATACGCTGGAAGAGCAGGTTCAGTTTGGCGATATCAGTCTTCAGATTGTAGATACCGCAGGTATCCGGGATACGGAAGATGCAGTGGAGAAGATTGGCGTAGAACGTGCCATGGGCGCTGCGGCAGACGCGGATCTGATTCTTTACGTAATAGATTCTTCTGCAGCCCTCAATGAGGATGATTATAAGATCATAGATATGATACGAAACAGAAAAGTCATAGTTCTTCTAAATAAATCGGACCTGCCGGCGATTGTAGATAAAGATTCCCTGACAGCTTTTTTGGGTAATCCTGCCAGTCAGAAAGTGATTGCAGTATCGGCAAAGGAAGGAACCGGTTTTGATGAATTGAAAAAAGAAATTCAGGAGATGTTCTATGAGGGGAATATTCATTTTAATGATGAAATTCTGATCACGAATCTAAGGCAAAAGGAAAGACTTACGGAGGTATTGGAGAGCCTGGAGCGCGTAAACGAAAGTATTGAAAACAGATTGCCGGAGGATTTTTTTTCAATTGATTTGATGGATGCCTATGGACGGCTTGGAAGCATCATTGGTGAAGAAGTGGAAGATGATGTTGTAAATGAGATATTTAAGCGGTTTTGCGTAGGTAAATGATACTGCGTGAGATGGTCGGATTACCGGTGAAAGGGTTGTGAGAAATATGGCGGTTTTGGAAGAAACTTATGATGTTGTAATAGTTGGCGCTGGTCATGCAGGTTGTGAGGCGGCTTTGGCCTGTGCACGTTTGGGTCTGGAAACGATTCTTTTCACAGTCAGTGTAGACAGTATTGCCTTGATGCCGTGTAATCCGAATATTGGCGGTACTTCCAAAGGACATTTGGTTCGGGAATTGGACGCTCTTGGCGGTGAGATGGGAAGAAATATTGACAAAACATTTATTCAGTCCAGAATGTTGAACGAATCGAAAGGTCCGGCCGTTCATTCTTTGCGTGCTCAGGCAGACAAGCAGGAGTATTCCAGACAAATGAGAAAAACTTTGGAGAATACAGACTGTCTTACGATTCGTCAGGCAGAAGTGTCGGAAATTGTAACGTTGCCAGAAGCTGGTTTTGAAGATACCGTAATGACGGGAAAACCGAAAAAATATCGAATTACCGGCGTGAAAACTGTATCAGGAGCAATTTATCACGCAAAATCGGTGGTTCTGGCAACAGGGACATATCTGAAAGCCAGATGCATTTACGGGGATGTCAGCTATTACACTGGCCCCAATGGATTGCAGGCGGCGAATCATTTAACGGATTCTCTGAAAGCACATGGGATTGAAATGTTTCGGTTTAAGACAGGAACACCGGCCAGGGTAGACAGACGAAGTCTGGATTTCAGCAAGATGGAGGAACAGCCGGGAGACGAATATGTGCAGCCTTTTTCATTTTCCACGGTTCCGAGTTCCGTGCAGAAAGAGCAGGTTTCCTGTTGGTTAACCTATACGAACGAGAAGACTCATGAAATCATAAGACGTAATCTGGATCGCTCGCCTCTTTTTTCCGGTGAGATTGAAGGTACAGGACCAAGATATTGTCCGTCTATTGAGGATAAGGTTGTGAAATTTCCGGATAAGGACAGACATCAGATTTTTGTTGAACCGGAAGGATTATATACAAATGAAATGTATTTGTCAGGTATGTCGAGTTCTTTGCCGGAAGATGTTCAGCATGCAATGTACAAGACGATACCGGGACTGGAGCATGTGAAAATCGTGAGAAACGCCTATGCAATTGAATATGACTGCATCAATTCTCTGCAACTGAAGCCATCATTGGAATTTAAAAATATCGAAGGTTTGTTCAGCGGCGGTCAGTTTAACGGAAGTTCCGGATACGAAGAAGCAGCTGTTCAGGGCTTTATGGCCGGCGTCAACGCCGCAATGAAAATTTTAGGGCGGGAACCGTATGTGTTGGATCGTTCTCAAGCGTATATCGGTGTACTGATTGATGATTTAGTAACAAAAGAAAATCATGAACCGTATCGTATGATGACATCAAGGGCAGAGTATCGGCTGCTTCTAAGGCAGGATAACGCAGACTTACGGCTCCGCGGCATTGGTCATGCAATCGGATTGGTAAGCGATGAAGAATATGAAGAAACCTGTAAAAAGGAGCAACAGATTGAAGAAGAAATTCGTCGACTGGAGAAAACGAATGTTGGTGTAAATCTTCATGTGCAGGAATTTCTGCTAAGACACAAAAGCACGCCGCTAAAGAGCGGAATTACATTAGCGGAACTTGTAAAAAGACCAGAACTTGATTATTTTATGTTAACTGAAGTTGACGATGAACGTCCTGATTTATCTAAGGAAGTGATCGAACAGGTTAACATAAATATTAAATATGCCGGTTACATCCAAAGACAGAAACAGCAGGTTGAGCAGTTCAAAAAGTTGGAAAAGAAGAAACTAGATACAGATTTTGATTATCGTCAGATTAAGGGCCTTCGGCTGGAAGCTGCGCAGAAACTGAATATGTATAAACCAATCAGTGTCGGTCAGGCGTCACGTATATCGGGCGTGTCTCCTGCAGATATATCTGTTCTGTTGGTATATTTTGAAAAATATAATACTGATCAAATTACTAAATGATAGCTGTTAAGCTGGACGTATAGATTTTACAGCTAATGGGAGTATGAATATGGATAACCGGTTTGAATTGTGGATAACAGAAGGAATGAAAGAACTTTCTGTGGATATATCAGAAAGTCAAATAGAGAAATTCTTTTTATATTACAATATGGTGATCGAACGGAACCGGGTTATAAATCTGACGGCCATTACCGATATGAGAGATGTCGTATTTAAACACTTTATTGATAGTGTTTCTTTGGTTAAGGTGATCGATGTTTCACGTGAAACATCTTTGATTGATGTTGGTACCGGTGCCGGTTTTCCAGGAATTCCACTGAAAATTATATTTCCGGATTTAAAAGTTACACTATTGGATTCATTGAACAAAAGAGTCAGTTTTCTGGATGAAGTGATTGATCGAATTGGTTTGAATGGAATTCAGGCGATCCACGGAAGAGCTGAGGATGTTGGTAGAAATCCGGAATTTCGTGAAAAATATGATATGTGCGTATCAAGGGCTGTAGCAAATCTTTCTACATTGTCGGAATATTGTATGCCGTTTGTTAAAGTCGGAGGAAGTTTTATTTCTTATAAATCCGGGACGATTGAAGACGAATTGAAACAAGCAGAAAAGGCAGTGAAGATATTGGGTGGATCCATTGAGAAGGTAGTAAATTTTCGAATTGAAGAAATTGATGCGGAAAGAAGTCTGATTCAAATTATGAAGAAAAATCGTATACCTATGAAATTTCCGCGCAAGGCCGGGATACCTGGAAAAGAACCATTGGGAGCTTAAGATATAGTTGTTCGGAATGACAAGAATTCGTGAATAATGCGTAGGAAAGACAGTGTCCTGAGAACAACCCTGACGCTTATGACTGCGTAGGGATCGTTTTTCTAAATTCAAAAATGTCAGTTTGAGGGTATAAGCGGAGACCATCAGACTGGCGTTTTTTATTAAAAGACATAACCTTTCTCAGTAAATCGTGCAGGGATTATTTTCAGGACACTATCTTTCCTGCTGGATTCTGTCGACAGTGGGCAGGAAAAATATTTAACTTTGATGTCATGTCCCATATACAAAATAACGAATATGAAAATTTGCAAAATATCCATAGGAAAAATACAGAAAGTATGATATACTTATCTGTGTATAGAAAGGAATTATCTATGGGAAGAATTATTGCGATTGCGAATCAGAAAGGCGGCGTAGGAAAAACCACGACCGCTATTAATCTTTCTGCTTGTCTCGCAGAAGCCGGGCAGAAGGTTTTGCTTGTAGATTTTGACCCACAGGGGAATGCGACGAGCGGGTTCGGTTTGGAAAAAAATGGTCAGGAAAAGACAGTCTATGAATTGCTTGTGGGAGAATGCCAGATGGATGAATGTCTGGAGCGTGATGTGCAGGAGAATTTGGATGTTTTGCCGTCTAATATGAATCTGGCCGGCGCAGAGATTGAACTGTTGGAATTTGAAAATAAGGAGTCCGTTTTGCGGGCACACCTTAGCAAAATTGAAAAGTTTTATGATTATGTAATTATTGATTGTCCGCCATCGTTGAATATTCTCACGATCAACGCACTCACAGCCGCTGACACTGTTTTAATTCCGATTCAGTGTGAGTATTATGCGTTGGAAGGATTGAGTCAGGTGCTGAATACGGTGAATTTAGTGAAACGAAAGCTGAATCCACAGCTTGAGACGGAGGGTGTAGTGTTTACGATGTATGACGCACGTACAAATCTGTCTTTGCAGGTAGTGGAGAATGTGAAGAATAACTTGAACCAAAATATATATAAGACGATTATACCAAGAAATGTCCGTTTGGCTGAAGCACCTAGCCACGGGATGCCAATTAATATATATGATTCCAGATCTGCAGGTGCAGAGAGCTATCGATTATTGGCAGCAGAAGTGATTAGTCGAGGGGAGGATTTCTGATGGCAGCGAAAAAGGGATTAGGAAGAGGACTTGGAGCTATTTTTGGCGAGGATGTAGTAAAAGAAGCCCGCCAGACTGCTGGCGAGAAGAATGTTTCACGTGAAACATTGTCCGATAGATTGCTATCCGGTGAAGAACAATCGAGTATCTACGATATGAATGAAGAAACTCCATCCCAAATGCTTCAGGAAAACATTGAGAAATATGGGGAAAACAAGCCATATGTCAGAGAAGAAACAGGAAAAGAATATATGGTAAAGTTGGCTCTGGTGGAACCGAATAATGAGCAGCCTCGAAAAAGTTTCGATAGTGTACAGATTAGCGAGTTAGCGGATTCCATTAAAAAATACGGTGTTCTTCAGCCGCTTCTCGTTCAAAAGAAGGGGACACATTATGAGATTATTGCCGGAGAACGTCGCTGGCGCGCAGCCCGCGAAGCCGGTTTAAAAGAAGTTCCGGTGGTGATCAGGGAATATTCAAAACAACAGGCGATGGAGATCTCGTTAATTGAGAATATCCAGCGTACAGATTTGAATCCGGTAGAGGAAGCACAGGCTTATCGACAGTTGATGCAGGAATTCAATCTGACACAAGAGGAGATAGCTGAGAGAGTTTCAAAAAATCGATCGACAATTACCAATAGTCTTCGTCTGCTTAAATTGGACAAGCGTGTGCTTGAATTTCTTATGCAGAATGCGATTACTGGCGGTCACGCCAGAGCGCTTCTTGGGCTTGAAGACCAAGAACAGCAATATCAGGCAGCTTTAAAGATAATCCATGATAAGTTAAGTGTCCGTGATGCGGAAAAATTGGTTAAGATTTTTAATAAGCCAAAGAAAGCAAAAAAGGAAAAAGAGGAAGAAAAGGATATTTCCTTTGTTTTTAGAGATTTGGAGGAGCGGTTGAAACAAGCAGTCGGAACGAAAGTGACGATCAATCGACGTGATCGTAATAAAGGAAAAGTTGAAATCGAGTATTATTCCCAAGCTGAGTTGGAACGCATTGTAGATCTGTTAGAATCCTTACAAAGCGAATAGGCACGAAGTGTTAGAATTGATGAATCAAACATAAAACGAGGAGAAATAATATGGAAAACAGCATACTAAGCCGCTGGCCGATAGATCCAGGAATCGTAATCATCAGTCTGGCGGCTGTCACGGTTTTGCTTCTGGTTATGGTTATTGTCTGCATTTTACAAAATAATAAAATGTATCGGAGATATGATGCGTTCATGAGGGGTAAGGACGCGGAATCGCTGGAACAGGTTATCATGGATATCGTAGAGGAAAACCGAGAGATCAAATTGCAGGATCGGGCGACAAAGGAGACAATGAAGGCCGTCACCAAAAGCGTGAAAGGATCATTTCAGAAATTTGGTATGGTAAAATATAATGCGTTTAAAGGTATGGGCGGAAACCTAAGCTTTGCATTTGCCATGCTGGATCTGAACAATACCGGTTTCATCTTGAACTCCGTACATAGCCGGGAGGGATGCTATCTTTACATTAAGGATGTAGTGAACGGAGAAGCAGAGATTACACTTGGAAACGAGGAAAAAGAAGCGTTGGAGCAGGCGCTTGGGTATTGAAAATACTTGTTGACGTTAAAGCGCTAAATTGATATAATACGTTCGAATAAGCTATAAACTCATATAAGGAGGAATATTGTAATGTCTTATGTTGACGAGATTTACGCGAAAGTGGTGGAGCAGAATCCGAATGAGCCGGAGTTCCATCAGGCGGTGAAGGAGGTCCTTGACTCCCTGAGACTGGTCATTGACGCGAATGAGGAGAAATACAGGAGCGTATCTCTTCTGGAGCGCTTGGTAGAACCGGAGAGGATTATTTCTTTCCGTGTGCCGTGGGTGGATGACAACGGAAAGGTGCAGGTGAACAAGGGTTATCGTGTTCAGTTTAACAGCGCGATCGGGCCGTATAAGGGCGGTCTGCGCTTCCATCCGTCCGTAAATCAGGGTATTCTTAAATTCCTTGGTTTCGAACAGGTCTTCAAGAATTCGCTGACTGGTCTTCCCATCGGTGGTGGTAAGGGTGGTTCCAATTTTGATCCGAAGGGTAAATCCGACCGTGAGGTTATGGCATTCTGTCAGAGTTTTATGACAGAGCTTTGCAAATATATCGGCGCTGATGAGGATGTTCCCGCCGGAGATATTGGTGTGGGCGGCCGTGAGATCGGTTATCTCTATGGCCAGTACAAGAGAATTACCGGACTCTATGAGGGTGTTCTGACCGGCAAGGGTTTAAATTACGGCGGATCTCTGGTTCGTACGCAGGCTACCGGCTATGGTCTGGTCTACATTGTGGACGAAATGCTGAAGGCCAATGGTAAGGATCTGTCCGGTAAGACCGTGCTGGTGTCCGGCTCCGGCAATGTGGCGATCTATGCGACAGAGAAGGCGCAGCAGCTGGGCGCGAAGGTTGTTGCAATGAGCGATTCCAACGGATATGTCTATGATAAGGACGGAATCAAGCTGGATATTGTCAAGGAGATCAAGGAAGTCCGCCGCGGACGTATCAAAGAGTACGTGGCAGCGGTTCCCGGCGCGGTATACACCGAGGGCAAGGGAATCTGGACGATCCCGTGCGATATCGCTCTTCCGTGCGCGACCCAGAACGAGCTGAATCTGGACGACGCCAAGGCGCTGAAGGCCAACGGCTGCTTCGCGGTGGCCGAGGGCGCGAACATGCCTTCCACCAGAGAAGCGACTGACTTCTTCCTGGAGAACGGCATGCTGTTCATGCCGGGCAAGGCGGCCAACGCCGGCGGCGTGGCGACCTCCGCGCTGGAGATGAGCCAGAACAGCCAGAGACTTTCCTGGACCTTCGAGGAAGTAGACGCTAAGCTGCATGACATTATGGTCAATATCTTCGCGAAGGCTTCTGATGCCGCGGCCCGTTACGGCGTACCCGGCAACTATGTGGCAGGCGCCAATATCGCCGGTTTCGAGAAGGTCGCGGACGCCATGATGGCGCAGGGAATTGTATAGTAATTCGTGTTTGCTTCATTGAATAAACAGAAAGTTGATGATAAGGAAAAGCCTGCCGGAGATGACAGGCTTTTCCTTGCCAAATGTATCAAAATAAGGAGATTTCATGCACAAATATCTGCGCGCGGTAGGTTTTAGTCTGTATCAGAAAAAACATGATATTGAGGCCTTGCTTGAGGAATTGATCCGTGAAGCGCAGTCCTCTCAGATTCGTAAGATTCAGCTGGATTCGGAGACCAATTTATGCCATGTCCGCGTTGAGGTGGCGCCGGATATGGGGATTGATATTTATGGGGAAATGGACGAATTTGACCATATAAAGGTAGAGTATTATCTGCCGTATCTGTTGGGACACGATTTATCTTCCAGAGCGGACTGCAGCATTCAGCGTCATACCGAAAAGGAAACATATGCAGGTTTGCTGGATGAATATAAGGTGGGAATTTCTCTTATTTTCTATCTTGAAAATGTAATGGAATATCGTGCACGCAGTATAGCGCGTGAAAGCACGGAGACTGATTATGTAAACTTATCTGCGCTTTCGGTGAAAGGAAAGATTATTCTTCCGGTTAAAAAGACCGCCAGACAATTAGAGAAGGCCAAAGTAGCAACTCGGGAACGCAACAGCCTGATGGAGGCGGCCAAGCGGGGCGACGAGAATGCGATGGAGACACTTACGATTGAGGATATTGATCTGTATTCGCAAATCTCACGGCGCGTGATGAAGGAGGACATTTACTCCATTATTGATACAAGTTTCATGCCTTCCGGTATTGAATGTGATCAGTATTCCGTCATTGGCGACATTGTTCATATGGTTTTAGTACAGAATCGGATGACCGGGGAGGAAATCTATAACTTTAAACTTGATTGTAATGATGTGATTTTCCATGTGGCGATCAATCGAAAAGATCTAATGGGCGAGCCGGCAATCGGCCGTCGTTTCAAGGGTCAAATCTGGATGATGGGGACAGCGAAATTCGTATCTTGACGAATCAGTATTTTCTGATATAATAGTGTGTACGGTATATAATGTCTGCGTAGCTCAGATGGATAGAGCGACCGCCTCCTAAGCGGTAGGTCGGGTGTTCGAGTCACCTCGCGGACGCCAGCAAACACGCCGAAAGCCTTGAAAATCGAGGTTTTCGGCTTTCTTTATTTTTGCGGAGAATGAGCCGAAATATTTATATAACCTTCAGGCCGTGCCATTTTCCTTTTCGGTAACGGAACAGATCCAGCGCGGCCTTCACCGTCCAGTCGATTCCCATTGCCAGTGCGATGCCGATACTCCCATGTGCAGCCACAGTGCCAGCAAAAAGGAAAGCGCCGTGCGCAGCACCACAGTGCAGAAAATGGCAGAGTACATGGCGAACTTCACATCTCCTGCGGCCCGCAGTCCCGCTGCCAGAGGCATGGAGAAGGGCTGGACAATTCCGGCAAACAGATTGTGGATCACGACGATGAAGAATACCAGACGCTTCGTTTCGGCGGCAACGTAACGTCATAAAGCGGCAGGATAACTGGCAGAATGAGTATGACAATGGCGTTCCAAAATATTGCCAGCAGAACCGTTAGCCGGGTGAGCTTGCGCATATAGTAATCCGCCGCGTCATCATCCCCTGCGCCCATGCATTGTCCTACCACCGTGATATATATTGGGGAAAGGGCCACGCTCACGAAAGCAGCGAAGCTCCAGGTTGTTTGTCCGATCCCGTTGGCGGCAATCTGTACCGTACCCAGGGTAGCGATCAGAGATCCGAGAGCAACCTTCGCCAGTTGGAACAGACCGTTTTCAATGCCGCCCGGCACCGCGATTTTTAAGATGCACACTGTCATTGTTTTATGGAAGGATACGGCTTTTTCAGACGCAGGCATACGTCGTTTTCTTCACGCAGGCAAAGCCCCGTCATGACGAAAACGGCAAAATATCAGAAGATCGTTGTGGGCCATGCAACGCCGGCCGCGCCTCCGGTGGCCACCGCGGTAAACAGGTAAATGAAGAATGGACCATATTCCTTTTCATGTTCCATTGCGGCGGTCTGTTTCGACGCATGCTATTCTCCTAACAGCTTTCTCACGCAGTTATATGTGATCTCATAGATCGTCATAAACACATAGTTGACGTCTGCTTTCTCCATCGCCGTCCGCTGCTTTTCGGTAACGTATGTGTAAGGATAGATGCCGAACATAAACGGAAAGAAAGTGTAGATAAAATCCTGTTTCTGTTCGACCGTCATATCCGGGAAATACTGATGGAGGGCAGCCATGACTGTTCGTATGGATTCGCCGTACGCGACCTTGAACGCCGCCAGATGTTCCGGACGGCTTTCGGTCTCCATATCATAGTGGTTCATGGACATGATCTTCAGAAGCTGCGCCCGTTCCTCCAGAGAATGCGCCAGCATGGACGCAAACTCGTCCTTTGTCATTGTTTTCACCTGTTCCATGGTCTGTTTGAGCGAGGCGATCCACAGTTCATACTCCCGTTTCAGCAGGGCCAGAAAAATTTCTTCCTTTGTCTGAAAGTAATTGTAAATGGATGTGCGTGTAAAGCTGGTTACATTCCCGATCTCCCCCATGGTGATCTCCTTAAAGCTCATCGTCTGATAGAGTTTTTCACAAGCGTTAATGATCTCTTCTCTGCGGGCCTCCGTCAGTTCCGGTGATCCTTTTGGCATCTCGCATCCTCCTTATTTTTCGGTGTTTTTCTGAAAGACAGGGATTTCCTGATCGTTAGCATAACACTATTCTGACACAGCGTCAATATACTTTCGTGGGATATTTCCAATTTCAGTTCATCATTGTAAATCATTCTTTACTTCAGGATTGCAGGTAAAGCGCGGCCGACAGGGATTTGCCTGCTAAAAAGGTCTTGTATTTTGTTGTTTGAGTTGATATGATGGGTATATATTTCAGGTGAACGCAGAGAGTTCCCCGAACAGAAGAGCACAATGCGCGGAGGTAAGGAAATGAATAAGAGACAGCTTGGGAAAACAGGACTGCTGGTAAGCGAGATCGGATTCGGGGGAGAATGGCTCGAACGCCACCCGGAGGAAGAAGCCGTCGAGCTGGTTCGGTACGCCGAAAAGCAGGGTATCAATGTGATGGACTGCTGGATGCCCGATCCGAAATCCCGGGATATCCTCGGGAAAGCGATGCTTGGCAGCCGCGAAAACTGGATCGTACAGGGGCATCTCGGCTCGACATGGCAGGATGGACAGTATGTGCGCACCAGAGACATGAAGTTTGTGAAACCTGCGTTTGAAGACCTGCTTCGCAGGCTGCGGACGGATTACATAGATATCGGTATGATTCACTATGTCGATACGGAGGAAGACTGGGCGTCCCTGCAGGACTCGGATTTCCTGCGTTACGTCATGGAACTGAAAGAGAAAGGCGTCATCCGCCACATCGGCGCGAGTTCTCACAACCCCAAGGTGGCGAAAGCCGTCGTGCAGTCCGGAATTGTAGAGATGATCCTTTTCAGCGTCAATCCTGCGTTTGATATGCTGCCGTCCAGCGAGAAACTGGAGGATCTGCTTACCGAAGGGTACAGCTATGATGAGCGGTTTGCCGGCATTGATCCGGAGAGAGCGGAACTGTATCAGGTCTGTGAAGAAAATAATGTCGGGATCACGGTGATGAAAGGCTTTGCCGGCGGACGGCTGTTCGATGAAAAGCGTTCTCCGTTCGGCGTGGCGCTCACCCCGCTTAAGTGCATCCATTACGCCCTCACGCGCCCCGGCGTTTCCTCCATCCTGTGCGGATACGATACGAAAGAGCAGGTGGATGAAGCCGTGCGTTATGAGAGCGCGTCTATGGAGGAAAAGGATTACGCCTCCGTGCTCGCGAACGCTCCGCTGCACTCTTACCGCGGCGAATGCACTTATTGCGGTCACTGTAAGCCGTGCGCGGTGAATCTGGATATCGCCCTCATCAATAAATACTATGATCTGGCGTCGATGCAGCCGACGGTTCCTGCGACGGTCCGTTCTCATTATCTGCTCCTTGAGCATCAGGCCTCCGAGTGCATCGGCTGCCGGGAGTGTGAATCGAGATGTCCGTTCGGCGTCTCCATTGCGGAGCGGATGCAAAAGACGGCGCAGCTTTTCGGACGCTGATCATTATGGGGAGCGGTGCTTGCAACGCCGACAGCATTGTTGGAATAGTGACAGTTTTCTACTATACGGCCGGACGCCGCTGAACGTGAGTCTGCGGTATGTCCGGCCGCTTATTTCATCAATTCATCCGCCAGGCGTAGAATCTCCGGCGCCAGCTTTGCTCTCCTGCGTTTGACCATGCGGGTGTAGACCGGATAGGCGGCGATCACACCGATAATGCCGATCACTCCGATCGCAATGCCGGGGATGAAATACTGTTCCCAGCCGGGAAGCATCGTGCAGCACATTCCCACGCCAAGCAGCAGGGCGCTGACGATTCCGATGATCAGCGATATGGCAGTCGCCCTTTTTGTGGCGCTCTTGTCCAGACGGCGGAGCTGATCCATTGAAGCTTCCTCTTTTGTCGGGGGAGCGTATTTATCCCGGATATTCCTGATCTCTTCCTGCTCCTTTGCGGAATAGGTGTAGGTGAAGGTTTTGTTCTTTTCTTCCATGATCCATTACTCCTTTTATGCTTGAGAATTGTTAATTTCAATTTTTTTCAGGTTTTTGCTTGCCTGCCAGATCATATAGACCGCCATACCGATCACGAAAGTACAGACGCCGCCTCCTGTCGCTCCGGTCATAACCTGACGGAACAGCGGATCGTCGTCTCCGCCGAACTGCGCCAGCATGGCGGTTTCCAGCGAGAGGATAGAAACAAGCGCCGCCACAAGATTGATTGCTTTGGCAGCGGACAGGATCGGACTTTTATGCTTTCGTGTCTTTACGATATTGATAACGGCAATCGTGACTGCATAAAAGGAATAAGCGGCCATGGCGTAGATCAGAAGTCCCGGGTAGTTAAAGCCCCGGTTTTGCTGTACCATGAAAACAACGATGCCGGTCAGCGCCTGATTCATGAACAAAAGCAAGATCCCGCACAGCCGGTAACGGCGCAGCTCCGCCGCTTCGTCCTGTACGTTCAGCCGCCGCACAAGCAGAAAGCGCATCACGGCCAGCAGAATGTAATAAACCGCCAGCGCGATGAACCATGCGGAGCGGTATACAATGCCCGATACCAGCTTTATGACGATATACAAAAGATTCACGAAAAAACCCTGATACAGCGAGACTCCCGCCCGGAAACACACATCGGTCATGTATTTTTCCCCGACTGCGGTGGAGCGGAACTTTTTCATCAGCGGGTGATCAGAGACAAATTTTCTGATGCCACCTATGGCCGTATTGATATAGACAAGCCCGGTGCAGGTGACGATCAGCGCATAAGCGGAGGCCAGATAGGAGGCGTATCGCAGGGCGGGATTTTGTATATCGAATGCAAACACGGCGGTCACAACCCCATAGCCGAAAAACGCCGCCAAAACCGTTGGGAGCGGGGGCAGGCAGAATATCTTTTTAAGAATCTTCTTGAGTATCTCCATTGGCCGCCCTCCTGATCTTCACGGTAAAGGCGCTTCCTTTTCCGACTTCGCTCTCCACGGAAATATCGCCACCCACGATGTCCGCCACCCGTTTTACCAGCGCCAGCCCCAGACCATTGCCCTGTGTGACGTGGGAGGTGTCGCCTTGATAAAATTTCTCAAAGATATGCCTGCCGGTTTCCGGTGAAATGCCGCAGCCGGTGTCTGTCACCCGGACGGCGGCATAATCTCCCTCGGTTTTCAGCTCCGCGGACACCGTGCCGCCCGGTTCCGTAAATTTGAAAGCGTTGGAGAACAGATTGTTCCAGACGAGGGACAAAAGCTCGTTGTCCGATTCCACGAACACATCTTCCTCGATGTTCGTTTCAATGTCAATATTCTTTTTCTCCCAGGTGCTTTCAAAATTCAGAAGACATTCGGCAAGCTGTTCGCCAAGATTGTACCGTTTTGCGGCGGGATAGAGCTGTTGGTTCTCAAGCCGGTTCAGCTTTAGAATATTTGTAATGAGATCAGCGAGGCGGCGGGACTGCTCAGTGATCGCTTTTGCGTATTCCATTCGCTGCGTTTCTGTCAGAACGGGACTTTGTAGCATTGTTCCGTAATTCTGTATGACAGCCAGCGGCGTTTTCAATTCGTGGGACACGTTGGCAATGAAATCCGTCCGCAATGTCTCCACGCCGGAAAGTTCCTCCGCCATCCGGTTGAAGTAGTCGATGATCGTATCAAAACCTGCCCGGTCGTCGATCCCGTGAAAAGGTTCGATCCGTGCGGAAAAATCGCCCTGCATAAGCCGGGAGGCGCCCTCCACGATCCGCCGCACCGGGCGTTCCACCATAAATTTGCGGCGCACGCCGTCGATCACGGTACACAATAGACTCAGGAAGATCACATTGACAAATGTCACGACAGCGGCCAGACGGACCCCGCGCTCGGTATAAGTGATCTCCATGGACCCGGCCAGCATATTCAGGAACAGCAGCATACAGCAGGTGATCACAAAGGACATCAGCAGAAAAAAGGCGGTATAGCTTCTCAGGGAGAACAGGAACCGTCTGAATCCGGAATCCGCTTTCACAGGATCACCGCCTTATAGCCCAGGCCGTGGACGGTCCGGATCTCAAATTCGCCGCAGTTTTCAAATTTCCCACGCAGCTTTGTCATGTAGACATCCACGGCTCTCGGCGCGGTATTCGTCTCCGCGTCCCAGAATTCGTCCATAAGCTGGGTGCGGGTGAAGGTCTTGCCGGGGTAGGACAGGAGCTTATAAAGGATATTGAACTCCCGCGTCGTCAGGGAAATCTCCCCGCCGTCATAGACCGCGGTCCGCTCGTCAATATCCAACCGCAGCCTGCCGATCTCCAGCTTGTGGGAGGCGGCGATCTTCGCTCGCCGCAAAAGCGCCCCGATCCGCAGGAAAAGCTCATCCAGGTCGATGGGCTTGACCATGTAATCGTCGATCCCGATCCGATAGCCCCGCTGCTTGGACGCGAAATCATCCCGCGCTGTCATAAAGAGGATCGGAATGTTTTCGTTCAGCGAACGCACCGTTTTCGCGAACTCATAACCGTCAATGCCGGGCATCATAATATCGGAAACGATCAGGTCGAAGGAGTTTTCGTACATGGCGTCGTAGGCTTCATTTGCATCGAGACACCCCGCCGCCTCGTAACCGTTTCTGTTCAGGAAAGAGCAGACGGAACGGTTCAGGTCTTTGTCGTCTTCGACGACGAGTATTTGGAACATAATGTGTACCCTCCGTGAATCCGCTTTGGAATCTTCGGTTTTGTCACCGGTTTGCGAAGCTCGTCCCTGTGGTCAGGCGGACTCCGTATAGATCACATTATAATACCAAAATGTTAAAGTTTTGTTTACGTTTTGCCCTTCGCGAAAATTATTTCAGCCCTTTGATCACAGGGATCAGGCAGAGCAGCAGGACGATGCCGGCGATACCCACAATGATGCCGGGAACCATCATGTCCCAGACCATTGTCATGCACATTCCCGCGCCGAACACGATTGCCCCGAGAATGCCCAGAAGCGTTGTTCCGATAACTTTGCCGTTAAGAACGATGGCCGGCTTCCCATCCATTTTCCGGCGGACAGGCACCATGGCCAGCAGCACCGCCGCGCCTACCGCGCCGGATGCGATGCCGGGTATCATCGCGCCCCATTCCGGGAGCAGGGCCATGCACATACCGAGGGCAAAGAGAATACCGCCGATCACGCTCATGATAAGGGTCACAAAGTTTTTCTTCTTCATAGTGATAGCCTCCGAATCATTTTGTTCAGGTGATCTCTCATCTGTCAGCGGTATTGTAGAATAGGAATGTTTGAGAAGTTTTTGAGTTTTGTTTGGGAAATGTTAAAACGTAAAAAAATACAGCATCAGTTTTTCAGGCAGCCAATAGGAACCACAAACACGCCGTCGTGACGGCGGTATGCGTAATCTCCGGTTCCTGTCAAAACCATAAGGAACGACGG
>CANREE010000160.1 GCA_947629545.1 uncultured Lachnospiraceae bacterium
ACGTGGATTTGATAAGATCAAAGAAGCCTGTGCCAGATATGACGGTCCGCTGCCAGAATATAGTATAAGCAAGTCGGTAGTTATGGTGCTTTGCAGGGCGTGTGACAGATATCTGAAGCAGCTTTCGGGTGGAAAAGAGAATGGTAATTCAGTCAGTGAAACAAATAACGAAACGAGTTTTGAAACATGTATGAAACAAGTTTTGAAACCAAAGGCGTATAAAAAACTAGAACCGATTATTGAAAAATTAGCTGCTCAAGAAACCATTAGTATTCAAGAGGTTACGGAATTGACAAAGAAATCAAGAACTACAGCTTGGAGATATATGCAGATATTGATAGATTGTAATGCAGTCGAGGCATCAGGAAATACTAATAATGTGAGTTATAAAAGATTGAAGTGAATCATGATGTATAGTAAAAATTTGTACATGGGTCAAGATTCAACTAAGATATTGAGATAAAACATTAATAAAGCCTGATAATTCGCTATATACATGTAGTGAACGGAAAAGAATGAGGGGGGAAAGTATGACAGAGCATCAATGGAAAGAGGTATCAAAATATTTTCTGGATCATGGAAACCGGAAGTTGTCTACAGAAGAAAAAGAGGCAATAAAATTGGCAATAGATCAAGCAAATAATCTAAATGAGTTGTTACAAGTAGCGTTTGCTAGTTTAACTATTGATGCAGACAGGTGATTATTGTTGATTTTTGGTATGGGTACAATTGGGGTGCATCAGTCTTGCGACTACATAAAAAGAAATTAATTTATGTTTTCTGAAAGTGGCAGGCGAAGGAGATATCATTCAATTCAGATAAGTGTGTATGAGAATAAAATATATATCTGAAATGACGGAGAGATGCTGCCTTATCTCAATTCAACGGAGAAATTTCATCCAGAACAGTATCAAGAAACTCTGCGGGCTCTCGTTCCCCTTGGTCTTTGATTTTTATCATATCTAAAAGCGAACTGTCGGAAAGACATATAATCAGTTTTCCGGTTTCACGCAAACAGCCTCTAATAGCTTTTAAGGCATTTTCATCAGCCCCTGTACGTGAGATAATAACAGCAACTTTTCTCAGCGCTTTTTCATAGAGATACTTTTCTGTGGTATAAATCTCTTTTTGAGTAATTTGCTCGCTGTAGTTTTTGAATTCGAAAACAATGTATTTTGTGTTGAAATAATTTTTAATTGTTTCGAAAAAGTCTTGGTTTACGCCGCTTTTTATTTTACAGCACAAATCAAAGCGATATAATCCGTTATTCGATTCTTCTTGTTTTTTCCATAGCGTCAGATAATCGCCCAATGTATACTTCAGGATTTCAATGCAGACATCTTCATATTCACGAAATGTATTTATCCCCGGGATAATTGCTTTGAGTCTTTGCTCTAAAGAAGTATTATCCTCATTATTTTTATCTTCTGCTTTTAGTAATAAGCCTTGAGCAGGAGGTTCTGTAGTAATATCATCAACAGAATATCCAAGAGCCGCGACCAGCTCATTTTTTAATTCTGGAAAGCTATCAAAAAACCATAATAAATTACCGATATCCCAAATTATGACGTTATATTTACTGAAACATCTTTCTTTTAAATCAGTAGCTACGACACTGGAGAGAACTAAAACGGGTATACCGCCTTTTACAAGGTATTTTTGTCTTTCGCACAAAGAATATATTATAGCTTCTGGAAGAACTTTTTTGCTATACCATTTCAATTCAAAATAATATGTTTTATTATTCTGTATCACTGCAAAATCTGCACGATGTTTTCCTATAATTGGTTCGCGCTCGATCGTTATATTAGAGGATCCGTTCTCAAAAGTTTTATTCAGATAATCATAAAACAAATCTTCAAATAATGTGCCCCGGTAAAAACTTTGTGTTTTCCAGGGATCTGGTTCCAGAGTTTGCGTTATTGCATTAACGAGACTTTTGATTACAGTTACATTTTCTGCGTACATAAGTTTCGTATATAGCCATTGTCGGTCTTGGCTGTCAGGAAGGTGATAGTACGAGGGAAATGCTTTTAGATTGGCAATTTCCCGGTGAGTTATTCTTCTATACCCTCTATCGTCTTGTACAAGAGGAATTTTAATATAGTTCCACTGAACAGTATCGGTTTTCTCATAAAAATGATTATGCCAGCAATACAGCCCCGGGGTTGCATGATGAATCTGCATATTGTTTGTCCTAAACTTATAATACCAGAGATTTACAGACTCACTAGGTTGCAGGTATTTTTCCAATTCAAACGCGACAGGAGAGGATGAAGTTGGAAATTCAAACTGCCTGCTCTTGTCTGAAAGCCCGACTATGCAGAAAAGATTCTCCTGTACGGGCATTCCGGTTATTAGAGAAATACTTATTTTGTTATAAAAAAGAGAATAATTCTCTGCAATATTGGTTCTACACGTATCAAGAAATAACTTCATGGCTAAATGGTTGCTGAAGAAAAGGAGAAAAGCGTGTGGCTTGCATGTTGTCACTATTTCCATAAGATTGTAAGTTTCCTGGCGCGGTTCAAGTCTCCTTAATTCTGGGGCAATTGATGGTGGTAAAGGCAGACGAACCGCTAATAAATTAAAGTCAGGAAGTTTATACGGATCAATATCCGAAATACTACGTTTTGAAATGGGTACATCCCAATTTGACATATGAATTTTAACAGCCTTATCATCGGGTTCAAATGCGGCAACAATCTTAAAACCTGCCATACTTAGCCCAAGTGACAAGCTGCCCAATCCTGCGTTTATTACCACAGCGGTTCTTTCCATCGTTTTACAGTCCTTCCATACAAATATCATTAGAAACCTATTAATTCAATTATATTATTTTTATTGCCAAATTTCAATTATTTCGCGGATTTTGCGTTAAAAGTTTGAAAGTTGGGATTTAATATATTATTAATATCCAAGAAGAAAGAGAACGGGATAAGAATTGAACTATCCGTAATTTCCGGATAGTTCAAGTTGAAGCAAAATGTCAGATGAAGGACTATATGATTTTTCTGGATATAAATGCAGAATTGAAAGGAAGAGCGTTTGGGAGAGGGAAATGACACCATATTTCGGTACGCCCCGCCTCAAGGGTTGCACCGCTTGCACGGATCGTAGCCCATGGCGATCACTTCATCCCTTGTTCCGGTGTAATAGGCTTTGTTCTTGTCCTTCATCTGCTTTACGCTGGAGCAGGACGGATAATGGAACTTATGGGTATTTTTGTTCAGAATATAATCAGTGCCCGCGGGAGCCGGCGTCGTCTGTGACTCGGTGACGCGGGTATTTTCGGTTTCCTTTTCGTCTGCGGCAGACTGTTTAGACCCGGAACTGCCGTTTCCTGATGCAGAAAGTGCGCCGGCACTGCTGCTCCCTGCCGCAGTCAAGGCATCAGTGCTCTTGCTCCCTGCCGCGGCCAGCGTATCGGCGTCTGCGTTTTTCTCGACGGTGAAGGTGACGGATTTTCCGTCGCTTTTGCAGATTACGTCCCCCTGCAGATCGGTGCGGAATACTTTCACATCGGCGTCGCGCAGGCGGCTTAAGGTGTCTTCCGCGGGATGTCCGTAGGAATTATCCTTGCCGACGGAAATGACCGCGTACTCCGGCATGACCTCCCGCAGGAACGGATAGGTCGTGGAGGAGCTGCCGCCGTGGTGGCCCACCTTCAGAACCGTGCTCTTCAGGGCGCGGCCGGAATCCAGAACGGCCTGCTCCTCTTCGCGCTCCGCGTCGCCGGTAAAGAGGAAGGACGTATCGCCGTAGACGATCCGAAGGATGATCGATGAATTGTTCGGGTTATCTTTATCAATGGTGATCGGGCCGAGAACCTGAACCGACGCGCTGCCCAGCGAAAACTTGTCTCCCGCGGACGGAACGGTGATGGACACATCCTGTTTTCCGAGGTAGGTCACAAAGCTTTTGAACGCTTTGCTGTCAAAACTTGTGACAGGGCAGAGCGCGTGATCCGCGGAGGCGTAATTCAGGGCGCCGGCCAGTCCGCCGACATGGTCCTCATGGGCGTGGGTGCAGACAATATAGTCCAGATGCTTCAGGGAATGGGATTTCAGGTAAGAGTAGATCAGGCTGGAATCCTCCGCGTTGCCGCCGTCGATGAGCATGGTCTTGCCGTCGCAGAGAACCAGAGCCGCGTCCGCCTGTCCGACATCGATGAAATGCACTTCGAAAGAGGAGTCTGCTGCGCTGCCTTTAGACAGGGACGTCGTTTTGACCGTCGATTCCTTAGCATGGATATCTGTCCTTCCGAATCCGATCATCAGGATCATAGCGAACAGTAACAATACAAGCTGCCTTACGGTTCTTCTGCGCGTTCTTTTCATAGTCGGCCTCCGTTTACGGATCATTTTGAAAATGCAGTGCTTTCATGTATTATATGTCAGAAGACGGCGATTTTCAAGGATATTTTTCGTGACATTTTGAGGCTGTCAGGAAACAGAGGCGCCGTGTGTAATATGAGATAAAGAAGTGCCCAGTGATCAGGCGCGAAAAACATGTGCGAAGAAATATCTTGCATACCATATCTGTCTTGAGTATACTTAGGGAAGGAGATATCAGCAAACAGACATGGAGGGACAAAATATGCTGACTTATTCACTTTACGACATCATATTCTATTTTCTGCTGTATGGGTTCCTCGGATGGGTGGTGGAGGTAAGCTATTACTCGGTCCGCGACCGTCGGTTCGTGAACCGGGGCTTCCTGAGCCTGCCGCTTCAGGAACCCTGCGGATTTTCCTACGCGCTCCTGATCCTGATCATGCCTTCCCTGGGGAAGCGCTTTGTGATCCAGTTCATCGCCGCGGCCACGGTCTTCGCCGTGGTGGACAGCCTGGCCGGCGTCTTTTGCCACAGGCTCAGCCGCCTGTCAAGACTGGAGACGGAGACCGCGTTCACCGGCACGAGGAAGAACTGGCTGGAAATGGCGGCGCGGGCCGCGATCTTCCTTCTGGTCTATCACATTGTGCATCCCGTATTTATGGCAGGCGTGTCGCTGCTGCCCGCGTGGCTTGAGCGCACTGTCGTGTGGGCCGGGCTGGCTCTGCTGGCGGTCGACCTTATCAGCACACTTTACGCGACCCGTTCTCCGCTGGGCGCTGTCAGCGAGGAGATCACCCGCGGCCGGACGCAGCAGCTGGCCAATCGGATCACCGGCCATATCTGGAGACGTCTGGAACGCGCCTATCCCGGGATCCGGGAGGCGCAGCCGGATGCGGGCGGCGCGGATGGCGCGGCTGACGCGGCCGGGAAGAAGATCATTTTCGCAAAGGGACTGTGCTGGGACAAGATCATCTGGATCTTCCTGATCTGCGCCCTGCTGGGCGATATTATCGAGACCTTCTACTGCGGACTGGTGAACGGCCGGTGGATGAACCGTTCCAGCGTCCTCTACGGGCCGTTCAGCTTCGTCTGGGGCATCGGCGCCGTGGTGCTGACCGTGGCCCTGCGGCAGATGATGGACAAATCGGACCGCTATATATTCGTGTGCGGCTTCGTGATCGGCGGCACCTATGAGTACATGTGCAGCGTGTTCACGGAGCTGGTCTTCGGCACCGTGTTCTGGGATTACAGCGATATGCCGTTAAACATCGGCGGCCGTACCAACGTGCTGTTCTGCTTCTTCTGGGGGATCCTTGCGGTGGTCTGGGTGAAGATCCTCTACCCGCCGCTTTCCCGCCAGATCGAGAAGATCCCGCCGTTAGCCGGAAAGATCGTCACATGGGTGATCGTATTTTTGATGGTCTGCAACGGACTTCTGACCGCGGGGGCGATGGTCCGATATGACACCCGCCAGGAGCGGCCGGAGCCCGCCGGACTGGTGGAGGAGTTCATCGACGAGCAGTACGACGACGCGTTTATGGAGGCGCGGTGGCCGAATATGATCGGAGTGGAGTGAGGGAAGACTAAAGAAAAGATATGATCGGCTAATAATTATGAAAGTTTTGGGGATTCAGATATATATGAGGTATTGGAAAGTTTTTGGGAAGGGGAGTAGATGGAAGGGTTAATCCTTATTAGATTGTTTTTGAATAAAAATGGCTTTACAGTATGTAAAGATTGCGATATGATTATAATAGTGTAAGGTAAATGAAAAGAGGGTGATTTAAAGGATTTAATATCTTGTTATAATGATTATAGTGCTACTAAACTGAAAAAAATAGTTAATAGAGATTCAGATACGCCTTTTGAAAAAAATATAGGAACAAGTCAATAACTTTGAGACGTTTAATATATTGTAGAAGTAATTGCAGAAAGGTCGTGTTAGATTATTGATTATTTATAGGTTTTAGAATCATGAGCCCACTAATCGGATCCATTGGCTGGATGAACTTTGAAAAGTTAATATTATCGGGAATGGAATAGGCAGGAAATATTATTTAAAAGATGTATTTTAACAAACCATATGCAAAATAGGTTACATATGGTATTGTTTATTCAATTTGGAATCTTGATCAAAGTTCGCGTATGGTGGCTTTGGTAAATCATTGACTAGTACATCATGATGACGAAAAGATGGTATACTACTTTTTGGATTATTGGTGTTTATAGTTCTCTGATTTATTACCATTTTCTGCTTTCTGTTAAACTATTCTGAAAATATCCCTGTATTATATTCCGGTTCCCATTTCTTACGGATGTCCATCGGGTTATTGAAAAACTACGGGATACCCTTTGAGCCAGATGTATCATGTGCCTATATGCAACATCAGAGTTTTGGGGGGTATAGTTATAAATCGGGTGCTGTTGGAGAAGTTGATCTTGGAGAATCCGAACTCCACCTGGTTTTGCACATTCCATGATGTTTGGATGTATCTGGAAACTTTTGTGATAGATGGACAATTAAAGGACTGGCGTGTGGATATTGTCAAGGTTCATCGGATATTTTCTTGCACTTGTCAATAGATTTAGACATAGAAGTTGTATTAAGGTTTAGAGATTCCGAGAGTTTTTGTGATATATATGAGGGGAGGGAGTGGCTATGTATAAGTATACGGATTATTTGGATACTTATGGTCGTATTATGCAATTTAATAAGAATAAAACAGTGCCATTCCATAGATGGTATCCATTTGTTGAAGGCTATTCAAGGGAATTTATCCAGTCTATTCTCAATGAAATCGGAAAAAAAGATTTAGTGTGTCTCGAGCCTTTCTCAGGAAGTGGAACTACAGCGCTGGAATTGCAGAACAGTGGAATAGACTGTTTTTCATTTGAAGTCAATCCCCTCATGTACTTAGTGGCACGCGTTAAACTGGAAAACAGATATTCTACGGAATGTGTAAATTCATGGTTAGATTTTATCAATATAAATAGATCGACGGTTGATGTCGTTGACCTGACATCAGAATTTCAGACGCTGTACCAGAGCGAGGGTAAGGAAAAGTGGAATTATAATATAGAAGTAGCAACAGCGGTACAAAAATTACACTATGCAATCAAAAATATCAGTGATGAATTGTATCAGGAATTGTTTACAGTAGCATTGGCGGCAATATTACTGGATGTAAGCAACCTCTATCGAAATGGGAAGTGCTTATCTTATAAAAAGGAATGGAAAGAAAGAAAACTCACAGAAACAGAGGTTTTTGAGAAATTCGATCAAAAGGTGAGAAGTGAATTAATCGTTGATATTCAAAATGCATTATGTCGGTCTAAGGTTGATAATAAGCAAAAGTTATTTAATTTGGATTCCAGAACAGGTATTGATGAGAAAATTGAAGATAATTCCATTGACTTAGTGATAACGTCACCCCCTTATCTTAATTCTCGTGATTACACGGACACATATATGTTGGAGTTAAAGACATTGGGATTTACTCGGAATTGCGAGGAGATTCGGCATCTGAGAGAGCAGACTTTACGCTCGCATGTGCAGATTAAATGGGAAGATAAGGCATGCATTGATAATGAATTTCTCAGGGAGACGTTGGATAATCTAGAAATAGCTGCCAAGGCAGCAGGCTCTTGGAATGATTCTATTATTGATATGGTTCGTTTATATTTTGTGGATATGCAACAGATATTTAAAGCTATGTATAAGAAATTAAAAGAAGGTGGAAGGTGTTATTTTAATGTTTCCAATTCGGCTTATTTTAATGAATTAATAAATACATTGGAAATTTGTTCTTCTATTGCTGAAAAAGAAGGATACACTGTCAGAGAAATCCGGAAAGCTCGCAATTTAAAGACGAGCCCGCAGCAGAAGAAGAGTATAGGGTCGCTGCTTGAGGGTGTAATCGTTTTGGAAAAGTAGGTGAAGTTTATGAGTAAGAAATATCCGTTGCCGAAATTAGAATATATGGATATAGAAGGATATGATTTATATAAGTGTCCGATGACGATTGATTTCAATAAAAAAATAAATATTGTGTATGGAACAAATGGATTAGGTAAAACAACGTTGCTTACAATGGTCCAATATGCTGTTATTGGACCATATTGTGGTGCGCAGAAATCGAGAAATTATGGAGGGGAGCAAAAAAACCGTCGCCCAATTTACGAAAAATATTTTTTTAGAAACAGAATGCATGAGATTAATCCGCAGGCATTTGTGAGAATGCGTTTTACAATCAATGACGATCAGTATGATGTTCAGCATAGCTTGTATAAACATTCTCTGGTTAGTGCGATCTGTAATGGGAAACCTATTGAAGGCGAAGAAATCAGCTACGAAACTTACGAAACTAAATTCTTTTCTAAAAAGGATGTAAATTTGGATAAATATTTGATTCATAATTATCACAGGCAATTAATGGAATCAACAGGTTTGCCAGATGAGAATTCCCTTATTGTTATGATGAATGAAATCATGTTTTTTACAGAAGACAGGGACTATATCTTTTGGAATGAAGATACTGGAAAGTTGCTTATTGCGAAATATTTTATGGATTCAGAAAGATATTTAGAATATGAAGATGCGCAACAACAGGTAAAAATGTTTGACAGCCAGGCAAGATTAAAAACCTATGAAATGTCATTTATAAAAAGATTCTTGGGAAATGAGCTGTCTAAAAGAGAGGAAACGATAAACAGAGACGAATTTTTGCAAAAGCTTACAGAGAATAATCAGAGTATTGCAAAATGCCGAGAATCTATTACTAAGATGAATGAGCAGCTATATAGATTGGATCAGGAAAGAATAGAGAACAGGGTTCAATATGAACAATGTATAAGGGAGATTTCTGATCTTGATAATGAATGGTATAAAAATATATTTCCTGATCCTTATCAAGAACTGTATAAGCGATATGAATCAGCTATCAGTCACAAAAGATGTCCATTTTGTGGAAGTAAAGGGATCGTATCTCCTAAACATATCGACCAGTGTTTTTTTTGCGGAGAAAAGATTGAGACGAAAGAACATGTTAATTTAAAGGAACTTGATATACGAAAAAGAAATAAGGAAATTGAGAGGGATTTATTACAGGGGAATTTTGAAATCCTGAAAGACGAGATTAGTGCAATAGGAAAAAATTTGAGAAATACTGAACACGAACTAAACGGGCTGTTGGATGTAGAGAATCGTCTAAAAAAACAATTAGATCAAACGGAGGATGAAAATTATAAAAAATATCAGAAGCTGGAACTTGAAAAAAAAGAGCTGTTAAATGAACTGGAAAAAGCTAAGTATGAGGAGAGGAGAATGCGACAAGAAATTGATAAAGGAGTAGACAGTGTTTTTCAAGAGTATTATAGGGTTTTCAAAAAATACGCCAGTTCTTTTTTTGGTGAGAATCAATCGGTCAATTTAAAACTGGTAGGAAATAAAGAAGACCGGCTATTCAAAATACAGTTAAATGGTTCCGATCGGGAAACTTATTATGATATGTCTGAATCCCAAAGGATTTTTTTGGATTTATCTTATCGATTGTCTATATTGGATTATTTTCATATGGATTCTTATTTTATTTGTGAAACGCCGGACAGTACGCTAGATCTGGTTTTTGAACACAATGCGGTAAGGACATTTGAAAACTATATAAACAAAGGAAATTCTCTAATATTATCTGCGAATGCAAGAAACAGTACATTGATATTAAGTTTGGTGGAGCATTATAAAGATGATGTAGGGATAATTAATTTGTTAGAAAAATCTCGAGTCGGGCATAGTAACAGCGAAGAGTTGGGTAATTTAAAGATAGCAAAATATTTATAGAGGTAGATAATATGGAAAGAATGCGGTATATGTTATGTTTGTTTATTTATGCGTTAAAAGGAAATAGTAAGATTTCAATAAATACACTATTTCGGTATGTGTATATTTATTTTGTGTCTTACGATTATTTGAAAAATTCGAGAGAAGAAGAAAAAGAGATTATAATTGATAAAAATCTTGGAGTAGGCGACTATTCAAAACTATATGAGGCCATGCAGAGGCTTAACGAGTCTGAAATGATTACTTTGACAGATTCTGCAAATATTAGTGGTACAGATAAAATATATGATTTTGTGGATGGATTATTGAAGGAAGAACGTGTAAAAGAGGATTTAAATAGAATAACGTATTTTATTGGGGTGATTTCAAATTATAGTGAGGATGTAATATTGTCAGTCTTTTTTAACGAACCAAATGTTGCAGCGGTAAAAAATAGAAATGAAAGTGTTGTAAATCTGAAAAACAACAAACTCTATGAACTTTTAACAGAATTTGAAAAAATAGCCAATAATGATTGTGGGAAAGGTCTGGATAAATATGATGTATTTACGACGTGGCTGGATTATGTGTTTGAGAAGTATGTAGATGGAAAGGTGAAAAAATGAGCAATGATTTTTTGAAAAAAGCAAAAACATCCAACTCGCTTATAAGTGAACATAAGATATTGGAATATCTGTCGAATATGGGGAAGGCTGTAGTCATTAGTATGGAAGAACTGGACTATTTTCAAAAAGGCTTTTTGGAAATAAAAATGGCAATTGAAAGAGCTGCTTGTTCGGATATTCATTATTTTGTATTGGGGGAAGGCGGGATTAAGGAACAGAATGTAATTGGGAAAAGTTGTATAGATGATTTAGAGTTTCATAATCTTATAGATCGCAAATTTAAAGAGTATTCAGGGTATTGTTTTGTTGTAAACGCAGGAATATCTTATATGATGCATGGCGGTGAAATAGATAGTAGTATTGAAGGACGTTTGTCTAAAACGAAAACCATGCAAGAGATTTTGAACACAAAAAAGAATGTATGTGATTTAAGGGAGGTTTTTGAAAATTTTTATTCGGCATGTAAGTATCATAATTATTATTATTGTTTTGATTCTAATGGTTTGATAAAAGCGGAGATAAAGGAATTGCAATTACGAAATCTTTTGCAAGCATACTTAAATGAGAATGTGAAAGGGGATGTGCTAACAGAATTTTGCACAGATTATTATAACGATGAGGAATCTGTAGATATATATTTAAACGATGGAATACAGAGGGCGATCATAGAGGTGAAATATTCCTTTAAAAATACATACTATAATGGTAATACTTGCTATCCCTTTGAGGCCAGAATTGGTGTTGGAATGAAGCAGTTGGATAAATATGCAAGGCACTTAGCTCGAGGGAATAGACAGGTTGATTTTGGTTATGTCTATATGTTTTACTGCAATGATTTAAGTGAGGGGGAAGTCCTGCAAATAATACAGGAAAAGTATGAAGAATTACAATCCCAGTTTTCAAATGATTTCTTTTCTATTTATAAAGGCACTTTTACAAATAATTTGCATAATTGGGAAAAACCATTATAGCCGGAATGTTTTTACTGTACAAGATGCAGAAGTTAAAATTAATGATTTGGTTCTTATAAGAATGGACGCGTTTGAAAAAGAGAGCACTTATTAAAATTGAGGGCGAAGGTTCCGTAGGAAGAGCAGGAACGGGTTGATGGCGCAAAATCCTTTAGCGTATCGCAGGTCAGAAAGCGATTGAGTTGAAATTTCCCCTGCCATGTGGGAGGACTTAAAACGTATTGAGGACTGGTGTGTGATTTAATTTGGTGTGGAAACGGCTCTCAGGGCCAGTGACCATATCTGTCATATTGCGGATACACGGATGGAGTATACGAGGTTGTTTTTGCTTTAAGAGCATTGTAGATGCATAGCCGGAACTTTTGAGGAAGCCCCTTATGTTGAAAAACGGATTATATGAGCAGGTAATAAATAAATCGATAGACGATGAACTTGCGGCAACCGATAAACTCAGCCAGACTGCGCCAATCGATTCTGCTGAAGCGGCTAAAGTTCTGGCAAAATATGTTGCGGAAGTTGTAGAAAAAGGTCTTGAAAATGTTAAAGACAACGGTGGGGATCTATTGGCGCAGGTTGAGCTTGTAAACAATATCGTGTCTGCAGTTATATCTGAGACCAGGGAAAATACTTTTGACAGGATGTCTGTTTCGGAACGCGCGGAGCAGCTTCTTGCGCTGATGGATCGTAAGAACAGTGTGTCGGCGTTTCATGATAAGCCGGAAATCGTCCGGCCGGAAACGTCGATCGCTCAAAGTTCCCTTTTTACCGGCGCCGTTCATGAGCCGCAGATGTATACGGAACTGAAAAAGGAAATCGTTTCCTGCGATCATATCGATATGCTGGTTTCTTTCATCAAATGGAGCGGATTACGTCTGCTGATGAATGAATTAACTGAGTTTACGCAAAATGGCGGTACTTTGCGGATCATTACGACCTCTTATATGGGCGCTACTGACATGAAAGCGATAGAGGAGCTTCATAAGCTGTCCAATACCCAGATCAAGGTGAGCTATGACACAAAGCGCACCCGCCTGCACGCGAAGACATATATTTTCTACCGCGATACCGGTTTTACGACGGCTTATGTAGGGTCATCCAATCTTTCAAATGCCGCTATTTCCAGCGGCCTCGAATGGAATGTGAAAGTTACCAGAAAAGACCTTCCGGAAACGATCGATAAAATCGCTGCTACCTTTGAGAGCTATTGGAATTCCAGCGAGTTTGAGTATTACGGTGAAGGTCAGAGAGAACGACTCGCGCATGCGCTTAAAGCTGAGAAATACTATGACAGAAATAATCCGGAGCTGTACACGTTGGATATACAGCCTTATTCGTATCAACAGGAGATCCTCGATCGATTAGAGGCCGAGAGAAAGGTTCGCGGGTTTACGCGAAATCTTGTCGTAGCTGCGACCGGTACCGGGAAAACGGTCATTTCTGCACTTGATTACAGATATTTTCGCAAACAAAATTCCGGAAAGCGATGCCGCTTGCTTTTCGTGGCGCACCGCGAGGAAATTCTCCGGCAAAGTTTATATACATTTCGAGCTGTTCTCAAAGATGCTAATTTCGGAGAAATGTTTGTCGGCAATCAACGGCCGGAGAGTATAGACGATCTTTTCATTTCGATTCAGACGTTCAACTCTCAGGGCTTCACTGAAAAAACAGATCCGGAATTTTATGATTACATTGTTGTGGATGAATTCCATCATGCGGCAGCGCCTACATATCAAAAATTGCTTTCATATTATCGTCCTAAAATTTTGCTTGGACTGACTGCCACGCCGGAACGCATGGACGGTAAAAGTATTCTGCAATATTTTAGCAATCGCATAGCCGCTGAAATCCGTCTGCCTGAGGCCATTGACAGAAAACTTCTCTGCCCGTTTCAATATTTCGGAGTTACCGATACTGTGGATCTGGACGGACTTAGATGGTCGGCAGGAGGCTATGACAGAGCTGAGCTATCCCATGTTTACACGCTCAGCGGGGTGGCGGCGAGTCGCCGCGCTGACCATATCGTGTCATCGCTCTTAAAATACGTAACGGATATTGACGTTGTAAAGGGGCTTGGCTTTTGCGTGTCTGTGGAACACGCGAAATTTATGTCGGATCACTTTAACGAACGCGGTATTTCGTCCATGTTTCTGACAGGCAAATCTTTGGACGAGGAACGCAGAGATGCTCAGAATCAGCTTGTTTCTGGCAAAGTACGCTTTATTTTTGTTGTCGATCTATATAATGAAGGCGTGGATATTCCTGAGATCAATACGGTTTTGTTTCTTCGGCCGACTGAGTCTCTGACGGTATTCTTACAGCAGCTCGGACGTGGCCTTCGGCTTTCTGAAAATAAGGAATGTTTAACGGTGCTTGACTTTATCGGGCAGGCAAACAGAAAATATAATTTTGAAAATAAATTCGCCGCCCTGCTCTCAAATACCACGCGCAGCGTGAGCCGGGAGATAAAAGACGGCTTTATTTCTTTGCCCAAAGGCTGTTACATACAACTCGAGAAAAAAGCGGCAAAATACATATTGGACAATATCCGTGCATCGTATGGAAATAGTTCCGGGCTTGTAAGCCGCATTTCCTCTTTTGCGAATGATACGGGGTTAGAATTGACACTTGCAAACTTTCTTGATTATTATCATATCGACCCGCGGAGCATATATAAGTTTTCGTCGTTTTCGCGACTGTGCGTTCGGGCGGACATAAAAGAGGATTTTACGGAACCATTGGAGGAGACTCTGACTAAGGCGATGTCCCGGCTGTCGGTAATTGATTCCCGCCGTTGGATCGGATTTCTTTTGCGTCTGTTGCCGCAGATCGATTATGTTGATTTCGGCAGGCTTTCGGCGTTGGAAAAACGTATGCTTCAGATGTTCTACATTACTGTTTGGGGAAAGGCAATTGAAGATTGGGACGACTACGAGTTCCTGGACAATCTTTATGCACTTTCTGATAGTTCCGTGCTCTTAAACGAGCTGATTGAATTGCTGAACTATCAGTACAGTCGGATTGACTTTATTGATTCTCCGGTGGATATTGGCTTTGATTGCCCCCTGGATTTACACTGCACCTATACGCGGGACCAGCTTTTGGCGGCGCTGGACTTTTTGAAGCCGGGAACAGTGAGAGAAGGCGTGAAGTGGCTGCCGGAGCAAAAGCTGGACGTGCTCTTTGTAACGCTGAATAAGTCGGACAAGGACTATTCACCTACAACCATGTACAACGATTATTCGATTAATGAGTGGTTATTTCATTGGCAGAGCCAAAGTACTACAGCGGAAAATTCGGCTACAGGGCAGCGATATATTCATCACAATGAACGGGGCAGCCGCGTGCTGCTGTTCGTCCGTGAGTTTAAGGCAGATCGTATTTCCGGAGGCGCCGAAGCTTATACATTTTTGGGTACGGCGAACTATGTAAAACATGAAGGCGAACGCCCCATGAGTATTACCTGGCGGTTGGATCATCCGATTCCGGCGAAATACCTTAAGAAGACAAATAAGCTTATGGTGGGGTAATATGAATATCGAAGCCTGGGATGAAAACAGGAGGAACCATTATGAAAACAGTAAACGTAGTCGCTGCCCTCATCACCCACAACAACACCATTTTCGCCACCCAGCGCGGCTACGGCGACTTCAAAGGCGGCTGGGAGTTCCCCGGCGGCAAGATTGATCCGGGCGAAACGCCGCAGCAGGCGCTTAAGCGGGAGATCAAGGAAGAGCTTGGCGCGGAGATCGAGGTGGGGGACTGGCTCGACAGGATCGAGTACGACTACCCGAATTTCCACCTTTCTATGGACTGCTTCTGGTGTACTGTCCGCTCCGGCAAGCTGGTTCTGAAGGAACACGAAGCCGCCCGGTGGCTGACGAAGGATACGCTTAACAGCGTGGACTGGCTGCCGGCGGATCGGAGCGTGATTGAGAAGGTACGGGAATTCCTGACAGAGAGATGCTGATGATGCAGGAGCGGGCTATACAGGAGACGGCAGATTGTCAATGTCGGATTATTAGAACATGATCATACTGCCGTGTCGGCAGTATATGAAAGAAGGAGGAAATCAATACTATGGACATCATCCAGGCTATTGAGGAGCGCCATTCCGTGCGCGCCTACACCACACAGAAGATCGAGGAGGAGAAGCGGCAGCGGCTTCAGGCAGTCGTTGACGAATGCAACGCCGAGGGGGGCCTTGACATTTTCATCCGGTATGACGACCCGGAGGGGTTCGATTCGCGGATGGCTCATTACGGGAGTTTCCGCAATGTGAACAATTACATCGTGTTTGCCGGGCCGGCGGACCGGGATATCGAGGAGGCCTGCGGCTATTATGGGGAACGGATCGTGCTGGAGGCGCAGATGCTGGGCCTGAATACCTGCTGGGCTGCGCTGACGTTTAATAAGAAAATGGTACA
>CANREE010000161.1 GCA_947629545.1 uncultured Lachnospiraceae bacterium
GCCTTTTCGTGTAAATCTTTTATGATTTTAGCATATGAATTTGAAATGTCAAGCACTTTTTCCGGAATCCGCAGCGTCCAAAAGAGCTTACGGCTGCTGCTCTGCAAACGGGAATTTGATCAAGCAGAAAAAGCCTTAATCTTAGCATAAAAATCTTCCAGTATGAATCTCGCGTCTATGCTTTCGTACACCCTGATCGGTCTATGCAGTCCATTATGAATGTAATGCATGCTGCCGTCAAACTCCGGCGCAGGCATATCGGACCATTTTCCGCAGTCTGGATACATCATGACGCCGATAGCCGGCGAATCCCCCAGGATCCTGTACTCCGCGGGCCTGGATTCCCAGGCATTGTTAAATGCGACAACATTTTCCGCAAGATATTTGCCTGTCTCACCGTACGGTCTGACCCTGTCATATAATTCCGCAAATGTAACCGGCATCATCCGATATACATTTCTTGGTATCTGCCAGACATTCATATCCGACTTAAACAACACATTCGCCGCGCATACATCATTTTTAAGGTTATATTCCCAGCCGCCTGCCGGATAATCCCTTCCGCCGATCCATACAACCGTCGTATTCGTCCTGCATATCTCCGGCTTTAATAGGATTGCTGACGCGATATCCGTCAGTGTACCCAGAGCCGCAATATATAAAGGCCGTTTATCGTCTTTCATGGCTTCTTCGATGATAAGCCCTGCGCCCGGAGAATCCATCGGCGTCTTTTCGTCAGGCATTGCTTTTTCTGCGCCGTTTTCGATCCGTACCTTTCCGGACATCCCCATTTTTTCAAGAATAAGCAGTGCCTCTCTGTAACTGTCCCGCTGATAGCATTATACTCTTCCCATCAGAAAAAGTATAGCGGGATGTTGTAAAGTACGCGTTTCACATTCTATTTTCTAAAATACGATATACCATGGTTCCGACTACGCATTGGACTATAAAAAGTAAAAATACCATTCCGATTATCCATGCCTCCACATGAAACAGAGCAAGTACAAACGCTAACAGGATCAGGGAAACGGTCATAATCTGGTAAGTTACATGCCCCGCTTTCATCCGCAGATATTGTTTTCGTTCATCAATATAGTTAATGTGCGCTTCCTGCTTTCTCTTCTCATATTCGTCCTGCCGTTTCGGATTTTGCCAGTAAATGATACGGACCGTATTGACAATCGAACTAAGAGCAAGACCACACCCCATCGCAAAAAACATAGATGAGTAATAATCAACCTGTAATATCAATCCGCCGCCGATCAGAATAACGCCAATTACGAACTCGATCATAAAAGATTTCATCTCTTTCATTTTGTGTCCTCCTCATAAATAAATATTTCTTCAATACTCATTCCAAAGTATTTTGCAATTTTGAACGCCAACAGAATCGAGGGGTTATATCTCCCATTTTCCAAAGACCCAATCGTCTGTCGTGACACCTCTAACGCAGCAGCTAATTCCTCCTGTCTGATACCTCGCTCTTTTCGTAATTCCTCTAAGCGATTTTTCATAAAGGCCTCCTTTCTGTATGGAAAGTTTGCTTTCCATGTTTTCATTATAGCATAACACCGGAAAATGTCAAGTTTACTTTCCATATTTTTCATAAAAATCAGAGAAACAAAACAGCGTCCAGGTTTTTACACCCGAACGCTGTGATTCATGTCCCGTGCAGTTTGCAGCTTTCTCTGCAAGCGGTAATTTGACCATTCCTTTGAACAGCAACAATTACTGTTTTGGCTCATAATTCAAAATGTCCCGACAGGCAATTTGAAGGGCAGGTATATCCTGTGTCAGTGTATTCCAGACAGAAGAAATATCAATGGAACCATACGCATGAACATAAAAGTTCCGCGTGTCCTTTATAACCCTCCAGGGAATGGCACGATTTTCTGCTTTAATCTCATCAGACAGCTGAGACACCAGTTCTCCGATCTGTACAATGCACATACAACATGCATCTTAGAAGATATAATCCGATTCAAATGCAGAAAACTCATTATGATAACGCATCAAATTATCTGCAATCCGCTGACAGTAAGCATCAATTTTCCGAAGAATGATCCTGTCACGAGTTTCGATAAAGCAACACCTCCTCATCTTTGATCATATCCAGAAAAGCACGGTCAGACGATTCACTTGTCACCAGATCTACCAGAAGTTTCAAGGCATCCTCAACCGCCAAACGAAATCCGCTCAATTGAAAAAGAGAGCTAATCTTCCCTTTCTCGATTTTGAGGTCGACATCACTGGTAGACGAAGCAGTCCCTTTCGAATAGGACCCGAAGAGAGAGACGCTTGCTACCCCAGGCTGCTGGGCGATTGGGGTAATGATTCGCCGGATATCTTCAATACTGTACATTGCCATGTATCAGCCACCTCCATGAATAGAGTATATCATAATAAATTTTGAAAATAAAGATGGTAAATCATTGTTGATGAAGCTTTATACATTAAATTGACATATGTTGTGAAGCGCGGGTTTCACATTCTTTTTTCTAAAATACGATATACCATAGTTCCGACTGCGCATATTTTATTGGTTCATTTGACTTATGGAACCATATTTTTGCAGCATTTCGTGATAATCCCCGCGAAAATGATAACTGAGCCCGTTTTTATTTTCACCAATGATTTTCAGGCCAAGATGCTCTAATATGCCATGCGCCTTGTGATTCTGTTTATCTGAGTATGCTTCAACCCAAAGCGTATCCGGCGGAATGATCTCAAATAAATAAGAATACAACTGACGGAACAGACCTTTGCCCTGATAGTTTTTTTGAAATTGGATCTCGCACATCATAAAGGTTGATGAATACAAAGAATACTCAAAATACCCGACGATTTCGGCAGCATGATAGATTAAAATAATCCTGTATGTTTCATCTTGAATTGCCTGCGTAACTGCGTTAAGCCAACAGTGAAGATCATATTGATAATCATTTCCGGTTGACGCGATCAAGCTCATGTTGGAATGCAGTATCTGAAAAAGGATTGGTAAAACATTGTCTGCTTCATTTTTTTCAAGAATACGAAACGATATCATATCCATTGATCATCTACCCGCCCTTTCCATCTTTTTCCTGACAATAAACGCCGTATATTTCAATCCGACGTCGACTCCATATCTGGAAGCATCTTCTCCCAATTCGTTGTCGCCAGCCTGTTACCTTCCATCGGCCGGTCTTCTAGCCTTCTGTTTTAATCTGAATTGTATCATCCAGAAATACCAGTTTCCCCGATTCAACCAGCTCATCCTGCATAGAAACCCGCTTTTCGACAACAAGGGAGTCCTTTTGCATATTGAAAACATAATCAAAATTACCGCGGTCCGAAAGTTCGTAACTCGCGCCGCCGGCATAATCGTAAATCAAGATCCGGTTATCGATTATTCCTGAACCAAAGCTTATCGTTGAACATATCTCCGGATTTCCGTCGCCGGTCAGGTCATAGAAATAGACGCTCCATATTGGCATTCCGGTATAAAACGTAACTGTTTCCTCCTCAGTCGCAGCTTCCAGATACTCGTAATGGCACCGAAAGGTAACTCCCGGAAATGCATCCATATGATACTCTCTGACGTCATCCGTTACGATTTCATCTCCGTTAAGGCAGTCAAACCATTTGATTACACTGTCAGAGTTTGAGGGTTCACTGCTCTCAGATACAGGCGCTTTCTTACAGCCTGACAATGACATTAAAAGCGCGAAACAAATCATGACGGCGATGATCTTTCTCATGGCAGCTCCTTTCAAATTTCGGGTTTCGTTCGGACACCAAACCGGCGCGAGTATAATCTCTACTGAGATTATACCATAAAAAATCTCAAAAATAAACAAAGCCTTTACATCATCGTATCGTCTCTAAGTACCTCAGCCAGACTGATCTTTCGGACATTTCGCCATGCCAGATAGTATGCCAGCGCCACAGAACCTGAAATGGCCAGCATAAACAAAAAGATCGGAATGAATGGCGCTTCGTCCCAAAAAGTACCAACTTCCATATAGCTTGTCTGCAGCAGGAATCCTACTGCAGCAATGACGATCGGAAGACCGATTAAAATCGGACGGGCAGCGATTACAACCGCTTCAGTACAAAACATTTTTTTGAGTTCTTTCGGCGTCAGCCCTACCGACATATACCTTGCAAATTCCCGCTTCCTTTGACGTACGAATCCAAACGTATTGGAGAATACATTGCCAATGCCGATAATCGCAAGCAGAATACAGAAGCCTCCAAAGACAGCCATCATCCCCTGTATCTGTCTGTTATTTGTTTCATACTCCAGAATGCGGTTTTCCTGTTCTATTGTATATTCCCCATCTATGAGCTTTGCGATTTCATTTTGTAAAGTATTTAATTCCTCCAGTGTGGCATCGTCTTTTCCACGGATGCAGATGTAGCTGTCTTCCTCCGTTCCTCCGATCTGTCCCTTGATCTCTTTCCATAAGGATACAGGAAGAAAATGCACAAGTTCATAATAATCAAGCGTTGCGTATTCCTCTCTCAGCGCAGGCGCCTCCTGCGTATAAGTCAGAACAGGAATCTTCGCCGTCGTTTCCTCATTATCGCCGGATGATGCTTCTTCACTCCCGGATTGTCTCAGAACGCTTACCGTATCCTCGCCTTTTATATAAGGCATGAAAACAGGATGTCGGAAATCAGGGTTTGTCACATCACGGATCCGGTTTAGGATCACTGTCCCGTCAAGCTGCGGCGCAATACCAAGCTGCTCACAATAAGCAGAAAAACTTTGATCGTCCATGATCACGATCGGGACATTTACCAGCCACCCGCCATCCAGCTGCGACACATAGTTCGCGGGAGCCTGTGCGAATCCGCCAAAGGACTTCATATCCTCACTCATTTCTTCTTCGGCGATGATTCTTTTTGCGGAAGCTTTCTGATAAACAATAGCGCTTTTTATACCGTCAAGTCCCTGAACAGATGCGGTTTCTTCAAAATTATCTGCATCGGTATCTTTAACAGTAGTCATGATATCCCATACGCCCTGATACCGTTCAAAATAGGTCTCCCTCGTGCTGATCCGGGAAAGGAAGAAGAAGCACTGCATGAGCGCGAATGCAAGGAATGAAAATATAAGCGACAGGGATGCTGTCCGCAGGGCTTTCCTTTGCGCCTTTAATGCGTTACCGGCCAATTCCCCTTTTATCCCCAAAAGCAGTGAAAGTAAACGGGCGTTCTTTCTGTGCTTTAACTGCAATTCCCCGGTATTTTTAATCGCTTCGAGAGGTGTCAGCTTACTTAAGTGCCGGGCCGGAAGCCATGCGGAAATCCATATCGTCAGGATCGTTACTAGCAATGTCAGCGCCAAAACCAGCGGATGATAACCGAACACCGTTTCGTGGCGCCCCTGTGCCATGCTGCCCAACCATATATTTGTCAACTTCATCAGCCCCGCACAGCCGGCAATACCCAGCAGGTTCCCGGCAAGTACTGGAAGTGCGCAAAGCGCCGCTGCTTCCTGCAAAAGACATGCCCGGATTTGTTTTGGCGTGGCCCCAATACTTGAGAATATCCCAAACTGATGAATCCGTTGGTTCATGGATACCGCAAAAGAATTATGGATAATGACGATCAAAGAAAAAGAGGCCGCCAGCATGATCAGAATGAACAACGGGAATAACAGTCGCGGAGCTGTATCGCCGGAATCGCGGATCAGGTACATAGCAAGAAGCTCATAGTTGTAGACGATTCTATCCTGCGAGATCCCAAGCTGCTCCGCAATATGCGGTGTATCTGAAAAAACAGCTTTCTTATCGCTGAAATAAATATCTACTGCCGGCTCCGCTCCTTTCTCGTTTACCACGGCATCCTCCACATTAGCAAAATTCCTGATCGTTTCAACAGCCTCCGAATCGAGTTCGCCAATAATGCGGCAATGCCAGCCGCCTTCCTCTAATTCTATCCGCTCCACTTCATATTTCCAGGCATTATAGAATAGCCCACACAGCAAAGATAAGAGCAGGGCAGAGATAAATGCCGCAATTATAACAGTCAAACCGGAAGATCGGTTATTTTTAATATCGTTTAATGAATAATCTTTCCACATATCTAAGATTTCCTCCTCCTGGAATCGGCACGCCCTCTGCGAGGCCCTGCCATGTCGTCGGAAGGCATCCTAAAAATGCTTCGCATTTGCCTTCCTCCTTTCATCACCGATGATGCGCCCGTCTTCAAGTGTGATGATACGTTCTGCTTCCATAGCCACCTTTTCATCATGGGTAATCAGTAAAATCGTCTGTTCCAGATTACGGTTAGAAAGTTTTAACATATCAATCACTTCTTTGGAATTTTTCTGATCCAGATTTCCGGTCGGCTCATCTGCAAGAAGGAGGGCCGGACGATAAATCAGAGAACGCGCAATCGCTACCCGCTGCTGCTGTCCGCCGGAAAGCTGATTCGGCATAGCGTCCAGCTTATCCGCAATCCCAAGAGACTTAACAACCTTGTCAAAATACTCCTGATTCGGCGTTTTCTTATCCAGAGAAAGCGGCATAAGGATATTTTTTCTTGCCGTAAGCGTGGGAATCAGATTGTAAAACTGATATACCAGACCGACCTTTCTGCGCCGGAAGATTGCTGCCTGTGTCTGATTCAATCTGGAAAGATCTGTTCCGTCTACGATCACTTTCCCATCCGTGGGTTTGTCAACGCTGCCCAGAATATGCAGCAAGGTAGACTTCCCCGATCCTGATGCCCCAAGGATCGCCACAAATTCTCCTTTGTTCACAGAAAGATCGATTCCGGCAAGCGCTGTCACCTGATTACCGCCGGAACCATATATTTTTCTGACCCCTTCACATTTTAAGATTTCCATTCTGATTTTCTCCTTTCTTTTGCCAGCCCATTTTTGATGTCATCCGCGTCCTGCCTTGCCGGAAATAAATCCCTGCGGCCTTTACAATAAACAGTATAGCAAATGAAAGTTACAACTCAGTGACTGTAAAAGCGAATTTCAAAAACAGCGCCGCCTTCCGGTCTGTTTTTTGCCCGTATCGTCCCATTTTGACGTTCAATAATCTCTTTTGCCAGAGCCAGTCCAATCCCAATGCCCCCTTCACCGGCATTTTCCCCCCGATAAAATCGTTCAAATAAATGCGGAATATCCTCTCCGTCAAACCCTTCTCCTTCATCCCAGATCCGTATTTCCGTATACAATGGATTCTGAACATAGGAACAGTGGACGGTTCCCCCCTTATTGTGTTCCATGCAGTTTTTCATCAGATTCATGATTGCTTCCATTGTCCAGTCCATATCAACGATAATCATCATCTCTCCTTCTTCCGGTATATCTATGGAAGTACCGGAACTCAAAAACAACTCCTGCAGGTTATCTGCGGCGAGGACAAGAAGGGTAAAAACATCTGTTTCCTCTTTTTGCAAAGATAGCGTCCCGGCGTCAAGGCGTGATAAAACCAACAGGGCTTCCTCCAGACAAGTCAGCCTTGATAACTGCTTCTCCACCTGCTCCTGTGCCTTATCGTCAAAACCCAACCTCATTCTTTGTACGGACAGGGACATTGCCGTGATCGGCGTTTTGATCTGATGTGCGATATTCGACAGATTTTCCGCAAACCCATTCTTTGCCTGTACCGCCTGCTCCTTTGTCTGATAGAGAAATGTCACAGTTTTATAGATTTCATCTTCCAGCTTAGAAAAATCATCCTCCCCGAAAGTCGAAAGGATCAGCGCTTTTCCACTGTTTACCTGCGCCAGATAATCAGCTAACGTCCTGATCCGAAGAGTTTCCGTCCTATTCCGATATAAAAAGGTAAACAGAAACAGGGAAATACCTACTGCCAGTCCGGCTGCGGCGAAAAGAATATTCTGCCGGTGACCGGCACTGGCAAAATCAGACGCATGGTATCCCAGTCCTGACAAAATATCATTATAAAGTACGCCGTCAGGATTTCCTTCTGTGTATTCCTTTAACGCAGCGGAAATAATACCTCTGGCTCCTGGCTCCTGCTCTACTACTTCACCACAAACCGCATTTAACAAATCAAAGGATACCCGCCTGTCATGATAAGAAACCAGGCAGACGGCAATAGCAGCAACAATAAAACCGGTGGCGAACGCCACCCCAAAAGTGATAGCTATATTCTTGCGGCTATTCATATCGTATCCTCCATACGGTAACCCACACTTCTAATCGTTTTCAGACAGGGAGGCTGGGATAATTTATCCCGAAGCCGCTTCATGGTAACGGTTAAAGTATTATTATTCACATAGCTCCCGTTTGCATCCCATACCCTTTCCAGAATTTTTTCTCTGGTAACCGTCTTTCCTTTATTTTGCATTAAATATAAAAGCAGTTGATATTCAGCGATACTTAAAGAGATTTCCTCCGAATTGCAGAATACCGCATGACGGTTTGTGTCAATCCTGATTGCATCACAGGAGAGGTATTGTTCTGCCACATTACCGATTCTTCGAAGCACTGCCAGAATCCTTGAATACAATACCTCTAATTCAAACGGCTTTACAACATAATCATCTGCACCGTTCCTGAAACCCGAAACAATATCCGAACTGTCGCCGCGAACGGTCAGAAAGATAACAGGCAATTCCTTCCAGTTATTACGAATCCATTGACATAAACTGTCTCCGCGGCCATCCGGCATATTCCAATCCAGCAAAACACAGGTTGGGACATGCTCTGTCAGCTGCTGCTTTGCCTTAGAAAGCGTCGGGCAAATAGTCACCTTAAAGTTCCTTTGCTCCAGATACGCTCTCACAGCAGACGCAATATTCAAATCATCTTCAATATAATACAAATCCGCCATGGCTAAGTCTCTCCTTATTTCCTTATCATATTTTCCCAGCGTATAACGAAACGCGCCGCGCGGCATGACCGCGCGGCTGCCGCTTCAGCAGACCACACTGACTCTGCAGGGAACCAGGTTTCCTGAGGTTTGATTCGGTGAATTATTTCAGCCATCAATTCCGCGAAAGATACGGACATTCTCACAGCCAAGTCATTCTGTAAAACCATCGAGATCCCCCACCCGGTTCAGCGTAAAATCGTCCACCGTCCCCCAGCCCTTCGCGCCGCAGTTCACGCGAACGCCGATCGTCATGACATCGCCGGTAAGCCGGATCCCTGTGATCTTCGGAGTCTTCCAGTCTGCATAACCGGTCACCATAAATGACTGCGTCATTTCCCCGCCGTCCGTTACTGCGTACAGCTCCATCTCCGCGTCCGCAGACATATCCCCTCCCTGCGAACAGACAGTCAGCTGGTAAATTCCCGGCTCCAGGTTCGTCACTTCCTGCTCGATGGAAAAATCCATATCCGATTCCGACCAGAAATGGAACGCCACATTGCCACTGTAAGCGTCGTCCTCCTTCACCTGAAAATCCGTCGGATTCTTATTTCCAGCATACGTTACCTTCCACATGGAGGTATCTGTCCCCTCAAAGCCGGGATTTTCCACCAGGTTCAGCATCAGGATCTCCACATGGGCGGGGAGCTTCGTTCCGTCCTCCAAAACTCCGGTAATCATATACTCGCCGCCCCGCGTCATATCGATCGCGGCCAGCGCATCCGCATCCCAGGTGACCGGCATCTGCGTGTTTGCCGACGGGTCGTTATAGATCACATCCACCTTATCCGGCATCTGCAGCCCGCTTTCCACACTGCCAAACACGTTCACATCCGGAATGTCCACGAAAGCCAGGGGCGCGGTGGCGCCGTATTTTAAGTATTTAAACACATTCAGGGACGCCAGCGGATGGCCGGTCCAGTCGAACATCGCCTGGTTATCCCAGGAACAGCCTCCGTAATAAAGCCCCGCATCGTCCGGGTCATAATCCGCCGCGTAGCTGCTGGCCCAGCCGCTTCCGAACTTCTCCCAGATCGGGGAATTGTCCGCCGTCGCCGGTCCCACAGGAATCCAGACACCTTCCCAGTAGAACACGCCCAGCGCGCCCACGTCCGACGCCGCGGCGCAAATATCGCGGATCATCGTCGCCTGACTCTGCACCTTCGCCGGATAGCCCGGCACCAGGTCATCGGAAGATACGCTGTTGCCGGTACCGTCGCCCTCGTCGTTGGTATACGGGTAGGCGGTCTCGGCGATCAGCGTCTTTTTGCCGTACTTTTCCTGAATCCGCCGCGCGGCTGCCTGCATATCTTCCGCGGTTCCGTGCCAGTAAGGATAATAGGACATGGCGAAAATATCGTAGTCCACGTTATTGTTTTTCAGATTGGCGGCGATCGCGTCCAGCTTGTCCAGCTGATGGATATCCGTGTAATGCACCGCCACCTGAATATCCTTTCCATAGGCCGCGGCCGTCTCCCGAACCGCTCTGCTCCCGGAATTCAGGAGTTTTGCAACCGCGGAAAACTGAGATTCCCCGGACATACCGTTATTGATCTCATTGCCAATCTGCACCATTCCTATATCCACGCCCGCGTCCAGAATGTCCGTCAGGCTTTCCGCGGTGAACTCGTACAGGGCGCTGCATTTCTCATCCACGCTCATGCCCTCCCACGCCTTAGGCGCGTGCTGTCGCTTGGGATCGGCCCAGAAATCCGAATAGTGGAAATCAATACACACCTTCATGCCGTACTGCGTCGCCCGCCGGCCAAGCTCGATCGCCTTGGGTACATCGCAGTTACCACCGCCATAGCCGTGTCCGCCGGCATCGTAGGGATCGTTCCAGACCCGCAGGCGGATATAGTTGACCCCGGCCTGCGCCAGCGTCATGAAAACATCCTGTTCTTCCCCGTCAAAATTATAATACCGGACGCCGCTTTCTTCCTCCGCGATCACGGAGGATGCGTCCATCCCGCGGATGAAATCGTCCGCGATCCCTTCCACCTGCGCTATGAAGATCTCGGATTCCTCCGGGCCGTCAGGCAGTGGAAATGTGGTCTGTGCGATTACCGGCTGCGTTTTGACTTTGACTTTCTCGTCTTTCTGCTCCGATTTGTCCTCTCCGGACGAGCCGGGCATGGATTCTGCCGCCTGAACCTCATCATCCTGCGATTCTGTGTTTTTCGACTTTCCTGATTGGGCTTCTATATCCTGTGCTCCTGTTTCCTGCGCCCCCGATGTCTGCAGTTTTGCCGTCTGAACTTCCGGCTGTATTCCTGCACCGGTTCCGCTGCCGCCCTGACCGCACCCGGACAGTCCGACAATACCAAATATAACAGCGGCACCAAGCCCTATCAGTCTTATGTATTCTCTCTTCATAGCCGTCTGCCCCCTTTAAGGCTGATTCATCGGATGTTTCAATAACCAATTCAATTATATCGTAATCTGAGATATATTGCAAGATTCAGGATCATCCGGCCGGGCAGGAGAGATCCTGCCAGTTTTCTCTATCACAAGAATATCGAGAAAAATGTCGTATCTTATACAGAAAAATTCGGGAAATCGCCGAATCTTAAGAATCACATGGACTTTACGCGCCGGATATGGTATATTTGGTTTGTAACGGGTCAATCTTACAGGCAGGAAGGGAGTGATGCCATGAATGACCGTGAACTGATGGAAGCGATGTTTCAAGCAATAACCGGACTACAGGCTGATATGACTGACATGAAAGCTGAGATGAGCGGTATGAAAGCCGATATCGCCGACATGAAGTCTGAGATCGATGACATGAAAGCCGATTTCGCTGTCATGAAGTCTGAGATCAATGACATGAAAGCCGATTTCGCTGTCATGAAGTCTGAGATCAATGACATGAAAGCCGAT
>CANREE010000162.1 GCA_947629545.1 uncultured Lachnospiraceae bacterium
ACTGGCGCTACGCCGCAAAGGCGATGGACATGGCTTACAGCTCCATCGAGGACCGTGACACGGCGCTTTTGCGGGAGCGGATCCAAAATGAGACCCGAACCGGCTATAACTACTATTTCCTGCAGAGCTGTCTGACCGGATTCATTCGCTGTACGGCCCAGATCATCGCCAGCGCCGCCCTCACCGTGTCGTTCTTTTTCATCGGCAGCATCCGGCTCTGGATGAAGCTGGCCCTTGCGGCCGGAATCCTTCTGACGGTGATCGTCAGCGCGTTCTTCCGGTCAAGAGTCGAGAAGATGCAGAACAGGCTTTTTGAGGATCTTGTGTATGTCAATCTGCAGGCAAACCGTCTTTCGGAATACAAAACCGATTACATGGCCGGTAAGGATGTCCGTCTCTACGGAATGGCGGAAGGAATCGGAAAGAGATATCTGGCGCTTAATGAGGCGACTCTGCGAAGATACTTTGTTCCGTCAGAGATCACAGGGACATTTATGACATTTCCGGGCAAAGTGCTGGAGCAGATTTTGCGGTTCACGGTTTACATGCTTCTGATCTTCGCAGCCCTTGAGGGCGGCGTGTCCGTGGGCGCTATCGCCAGGTACGTCTCCTGCATTGCGCTTCTCATGGCCGCCGTGCTGGGACTTGTGGACAGCGTGCAGCAGACGCTGGTGAACGACAAATATCTGAAGCGGTATTTCTCTTATTTTGACATTCCCAACGAAATGTACAAGGGAAGCCTTACGGTCGAGAAGCGGGACGACAATGAATACGATGTGGAGTTTAAGGACGTATCTTTCCGGTATCCCGGTACGCAGGCCTGGGCGCTGCGGCACGTGAACCTGAAATTCAAAGTGGGAGAAAAGCTGGCGGTCGTGGGCATGAACGGCTCCGGCAAGACCACATTTATCAAGCTTCTGTGCCGGCTCTACGACCCCACGGAGGGAGTCATCCTCTTAAACGGCGTAGACATCCGCAAATACGACTACGACGAGTATATGTCCCTTTTCTCCGTGGTGTTCCAGGACTTTAAACTCTTTGCCGTATCCATGGGGCAAAATGTGGCCGCGGACACGGATTATGACCGGGAGCGGGTAAATATGTGTCTCACCCGCGCGGGCTTTGAACGGAGGGAGAGCACGCTGCCGAAGGGACTGGATACGCCGCTTTACAAGGACTATGACAAGGACGGCGTGGAGATCTCCGGCGGCGAGGCCCAGAAGATCGCTTTGGCCCGCGCCCTCTATAAGGACGCGCCCTTCATCATTCTGGACGAGCCTACGGCTGCGCTGGACCCGGTCTCCGAGTATGAGGTGTACAGCCATTTCAATTCCATCGCCGGAGACAAGACTGCCGTCTATATCAGCCACCGCCTGGCATCCTGCCGGTTCTGCGACAAGATCGCGGTGTTTGACGCCGGTCGGATCGTCCAGACCGGCCGCCACGAGGAGCTTTTAGCCGCCGGGGGGAAGTACTGCGAGCTTTGGAACGCGCAGGCGCAGTATTTCTATGCAGGCAAGGAGCCAGTGACGCCTGGCTTGTATTATATGAGGTGATGGGGGAAAGCATGTATATCAATACGACTGAAACGGGACAGATTCGTACATCTGATTGACATTTGTGCTTATTTTGATTATAATATACGCACGAAAGGCTGGTGATATCATGGATGCAATTACAGAACTGCTTCAAAAATACCATTATCTTACGCCTGAAATTGCGGAAAAGAATGGAATTTCAAAATTTAAATTTTATAAATTTATTGAGAAAAACGACCTGGAACAAGTGAGACGAGGGGTATATGCGACAAAAGATGAATGGATTGATGAGTTGTATATTCTTCATCTAAGATGTGCCAATGCGGTTTTTTCACATGATGAGGCCTTCTATTATTATGGTTTGACAGACCGGGAACCGGTTGTGCATACGCTGACAATATACAGCGGATATAATGCGCACAGGCTGGTTGCTGACGGAGAGTGCAGTGTCTATACTGTGAAAAGAGAGTTATTGGAAACAGGCAAACTGACAGTGGAAGATTATTATGGTAATCTTATCCCAATGTATGATTTGGAAAGAACCGTCTGCGATCTGATACGGAGCAGAAGCTCCATTGAAATACAGGAATTTAATTCTGTACTGAAGGCGTATGTTGCCAGGAAAGAAAAGAATCTGAACAGGCTTATGGAGTATGCAAAATTATTCAGGGTTCAGAATATTGTTCGTAAGTATATGGAGGTACTGTTGTAAGATGGGATTTACACCTGAACAGGTAAAAGGAAGAATAAAAAATCTGGCAAAGGAAAAGGGCGCCGATGCTCGTATACTGATGCGATTTTACATGATGGAGCGATTCCTTGAACGTGTTGCAAATTCGAAATACAAGGATAATTTCATTATGAAGGGTGGCATGCTTATTACAGCAATGGTGGGTGTTGCCTTACGGTCTACAATGGATATTGATGCAAGCGTAAAATACTATAATTTATCAGCAGAAGATACGGCACTGATCATGAACGAGATCAAGAATATTGATCTTGGGGATGGAGTGTCGTTTGAAGTCAAAGAAATTTCAAGTATAATGGCTGGTATGGAATATCCGGGAATCCGGGTGGCCCTGAATGCGATTATGGGCAATTTGATCACTCCGATGAAAATTGATATATCCACAGGGGATGTGATTACTCCGCATGCGATTAAGTATCATTACAAGCTGCTATTAGAAAACCGCTGTATTGACCTCTGGTCATATAATCTTGAAACGATTTTGGCAGAGAAGCTTCAGGCAGTCCTTGCAAGGGGAATTTTGAATAACCCGTATGAGAGATTATTACGATATCAGATGTCTTCTCTTATTATATGAGGATAACGTGGATACGGACATTCTCAGACAAGCATTCCTGGCAACCTGCAAAAAACGCGGTACAGAGGATCTAAAAGATCGAGGATCAGAGATATTGTCTGTAATCAGCGCTGATGAGCAATTACAACTGCTATGGAAAGCCTACCAGAGAAAATATACGTATGCTTTTGATATGAACTTTCATGATGTCATACAAAGTGCAGAATTATTGTGGAATAAAATACGATAAAAATAAGTTATTTTTGATTTAAATAAAAATGGAACATGAAATATGAATTGACAATTCATTTTTCCTTATGTTATAATTTGACCAATAAATGAGAGGGGTGAAACGATGAGGAAATAATTTACTTTTGCTTGCATGAAAACAGGTTTATTTCATGTTGCCAAAAGTGGATTATGTCCTCATAACCGCTCTTTTTTCGTTTGCAATAATGAAAATCGCAGGCGCTCCCTGTATGGTTATGATGCATAATGGAACTGTTTGGTGACGGACGGTTCCTTTTTTGTTATGGAACCGCAGAAGGGAGTGAAAAGATTGGCGCAGAT